>JACDAK010000197.1 GCA_013695495.1 Blastocatellia bacterium
GAATACATCGATGCGCGAAGACAGCTCTAGCAACTTTTCGTCGAACTGCGATGCGGCAGAAGCAGATTGGTTCATAAATCACAACGTCAAAAGCGTGCGTGAATTGTCGATCTAGGAACAGATTCTACCACAAGAGCGGCGACATCAAACACGTATACGGGCGAGGAGTTTCTCTGCTTCCTGGTTGCCTGGGTTGGCCTGCAGGAATCGTTTGAGCTCGCCCTCGGCTCGTTTGATCAGTTTCATGTCGATGAAGAATTCGGCGAGCATGAGGCGGATCTGTGGGTTTTGGGGCTCTAGGTTGGCCGCGGTCTGCAGCTCTGACTCGGCTTTGTGGCGCATCTTGTCGAATGCGGAGAGAGCCTTGCCGTAGTAAGCGTGATAGAGGGCGTTCCTTGGGGCGTAGTGGAGGGCTCGAGCGAAGCACTTCGCGGCCGATTCGTGATCGTCTTGTTCGAGGTGTTGGAGTCCGGCATCGTAGTTCTCGGCACCTTGCTCTAAGAATTTGTCGGCCTGCGTGAGTGTATCGGATTTGCCTTCGGCCCGACGTTTCGCTTCGAGCTCAGCTTCCTTTCTAAGCTTGTAGTCGTAGTTTTCGCGGGCTTCCGAGTTTCGCAGCGTCTCGTAAGCCTGCGATAGCTGGGTGAACGCCACCTGTACGCGGCCGAGAAGCTCGGGGCCCTCGCGATGGAATTTATCGGGATGGTAAAGCTTCGCCAGCGAAAAGTACGAGACTTTTACCATGGCGAGCGGGGTGTCGGTTTCGATGCCGAGCCGTTCGTAATGAGACTTTGCAGACTCGGATCGAGCGAGGTAGTCATCAAGCGAGATGATGGCGTCCGGAATTTTTCCGGGTCGCATTTCTGCTATTTCGGCGTCGGGCTCGGGTGCTGGCGGCTTGGGCAGTGCGACGCTTTTGGCTTCTTTGACTCGCGAGAGCTTTGCGGAGCCGATCGATTCGAGATTTGCGGCGGAGAAGGCGGAGTTCCAGCCTTGGCGAGTGAGCCAGCCGCTGATCCAGAGGGCATAAATACCTTGAAGCATTTCCGCTTCGGGCATGATGTTGGCTTGACGGAGCTGATCGATCGTGAAAGGTTGATCGCCGATAAGCCGGATGATGGATCCTTCATGCGAGAGCAGTGGGAAGTGGAGATCGGGTTCGGCGGCGAGTGCGAACTGTTCGTCCATGCTCTTGAAGCGTTCGGCTATGACGGACGAATGAACGCAGCGGCCGAAATTCAAAAGAGCGGTGGTGACGTCGACCGGAAACGTGAGGTCGGCGCGGGGGCGGGCGAGGGGATTGAATAGCCACTCGCCGTCCTCCCAGGTCAAAGCGTCGGTGATGATGGCGAGGATCTGGGCGGCGAGGATGTTGTTCAGTTCGGGCTTGCTGATGACGCCTGAACTTTCGAGGGCGGCGGAGAATTCGACATCGTTGGCGAAGTTCGGATTCTCGGCAAGCTCTTTTTTACCAATTTTTCCCGCGCGGAGAAGGATGTCGAAGAGACGATGCTGACGGGCGTTCGAAGCAGCGTAAACAAGGGTTCCGTCGGCAAAATACACGATGGTTTTGTGTGAACCGCAGGTGAGGCGCAGCGAACCCGTTAGCTCAGCCTGGTTGATCTCAGTGATGAGTTCTGCGAACGGGTGCGCTTTTATCTTGCCGTTAACTTCGAGTTGATTTTGCGGGGTCATGGTAGAACGTTGAGGACAGAACCGGAACCGGCCTGACTAAATGATAGCAGATGCGACTGGCGTAAGTTAAGAAAAATGTGCGAGGTTGACGCTTGGCGGGAAAAAAGCGAAATTATCATTTCTGCAGTGATAGTCTGCTTTGTTAAAGATGAACGAAATTGAGATCAAAGAATGTGACACGCTCGAGTTGCTGGAGAGCTGTGTCGGACTGCAACGGGAAGTTTTTCAGCTTCCGGAAATTGAGATATCGCCGGTGCGGCATTTCGTCGTAACGAAGAATGCCGGCGGGTTTACCTTAGGGGCCTTCCGCGATGGCGAGTTGATCGGTTTCGCGCTGAGCGTGCCGGCGTTTTTGCGGGGGACACCCGCATTTTACTCGCATATGACGGCGGTGAAGCCTTCAGCGCAGGGCACGGGGATCGGGGCGAAGCTGAAGTGGGCACAACGTGCGGCAGCGATGGAGCGTGGCATTCGAGCGATCAAGTGGACGTTTGAGCCGTGGAAGGCGCGGAATGCTTTTTTCAATTTAGAGAAGCTTGGAGCTGTGGTTACAGAATATCAGCCGAACTTTTACGGCGTCGATTACGCGACGGCTTCGACCGGCGGGAAGAAAATAGGTCTGGCGAGCGACAGGCTTTTTGCGGAATGGCATTTGGAGTCGCAGAAGGTCTCGGACCTTGCCTCGGGCCGTACGTATCTTGATGACCGGGAGCCGCTGCGGACGATCTCGGCCCCCAGCGATTGGTCGGCCCTCGTCAATGCCGATGTCGAAGCCGCGTTGAAAGAACAGGGTCGTTTGAAAGAAGAGTTTCAGGCCGCGTTCGCCGACGGCTTAAGGTGCGAGCGGTTCCTTCGGGATGCGGAGGACCCGAGATATTTATTTTTCGCGATGTGATCACGATGCCGAAGGTTAAGACAGAACCGATAGAGATTGAGATCAACGATCTGCGCCGAGAGATCGAACGGCATAATGAGCTTTATTATCAACGGGACACGCCGGAGATCTCAGATGTGGAGTTCGATCAACTGTTGGAAAGGTTGAATGAGCTGGAGACGGAGCATCCGGAATTTATCACGCCAGATAGCCCTACGCAGCGAGTCGGGGGCAAGGCTGAGAGCCTGACGCCGTTTACACATACGGTTCCGCTGATGTCGCTGGACAACTCTTATAGCCTTGATGACCTGAAGGCGTTTACGGAACGGTGCGAGCGGCTTGCGGATGGGCGAAAGCTGGAATACGTGGCGGAATTGAAGATAGACGGGTTGAGCGTTTCGCTGCATTACACCGGCGGGGTGCTTAGCGCGGCGGCGACGCGCGGCGACGGGCGGACGGGTGATGAGGTGACGCAGAACGCGCGGACGATCAGGTCAGTGCCGCTGCGGCTGCGTGTGAATGCGCCGGAGCACGCGGAGGTTCGAGGTGAGGTTTTTCTATCGAGAACACAGTTTGCGAAGATCAATGCCGAGCTTGAGATGCAGGGCGAAAAGCAGTTCGCGAATCCGCGAAACTGTGCGTCGGGAACGCTGAGGATGCTGGATTCGGCGGTTGTTGGGTCGCGACGGCTGAATCTTTTTCCGTATGACGTAATCAAGGGCAACAAGAAGATGTTCGCGACGCACTGGGAAAGCTTTGAATGGCTTGAAACTAACGGGTTCAATGTGAACCCGAATAGACGGCTTTGTTCGACGTTCGAGGAACTGGCGGTCTTTATTGCGGAGATGGAACCGGCTCGCGACGATCTTGATTATGAGATCGACGGGGTAGTGGTAAAGGTAAACTCGACGGATCTGCAGGACGATTTCGGAGCGACGACGAAGGCCCCGCGGTGGGCGATAGCCTATAAATATTCGGCTCGGCAGGCGACGACCAAGCTCATGGGAATCAGCGTACAGGTCGGGCGGACGGGTGCATTAACGCCGGTGGCGCTGCTTGAT
>JACDAK010000216.1 GCA_013695495.1 Blastocatellia bacterium
AGGATTGGTCTCCCTAGATCTAGGATTGGTCTCCCTAGATCCAGGATTGGTCTCCCTAGATCTAGGATTAGTCATCCCAGACCTAGGATTGGTCTCCCTAGATCTAGGATTGGTCATCCGAAATTGGTGATGAGCGGCCAAAAAGTTGCGGCTGCTTCGAAGCAAATTCTCGCGAACTCCCCAAAATTATTTTTTAATCATAGCAGATATCGTCGTAATGAAAAGGGATTAATAGCCTGTTATCGCAACAGTTAAACATATGATAAAGATAATAAAACTGCTTAAACTTTTCTCTTGACTTCTTTCAAAAGTTTTCTTATCATAGATTCTAGTTCGGCGCGTTGCCGGACACTCCCTACGGGAGCTTTCACGCCTAAGGAGCTCGCAGCGCACTCCTCACCGGCCCACCTTTCAACCTTTCAGATCCTGAGCATCATCGCCGTCTTCGTACGAGATAAGTTTCTGCGATCATACCTCCTGTTAAATATCGGCGCGCAATTTTCTGGAGGCGGAGATTATATGGCTAAATATAGAAAACGTCCATTTCCCGAACGTTTGAGCGAGATAAATGCTCATTATCAAAACTGGAAGGAGAAGCTGCCGATCTACGGCATGAACCTCGGAATATCTTCGTCGGACGTCGCAAGACAGGCACTGACCGCGGATAACTTCCAGTACCTTCTCAATTACCAGGCGGTATGGCAGGACAGTGCTGATGCCTATTCGGCCTGGCGTCGAGAAATGCTCTACGGCAATCCTTCGAGTCAGCCGCCACTACCGACGCTTCCGTCGCTTAATCTGCCCGAGCAGCATTTTGCCGGGATGATAACCGAAGGAAAGCGGCTGCAGCAGCGGATGTTCCGTGCACCCGGCTTTAATAATATGATCGGCGAAGATCTGGGTCTGCTCATTGCAAATCCGTCGCCGCCGTCGCCCGAGTCATATGTACCGTCGTTGACGCTTAAGGCGCTGGATGGCGGTGCGGTGCAGGCCAAGTGGCATAAAGGTGAGTTTCAGGCCATTAAGTTGGAGTGGAGACGCTCGAATGAGCAGATTTGGCTGTCGGCGGGTGTGTTCACCACGTCGCCGTCCATTCATCCCGCCGACGGGTTTGTTCCGCCTGCACCGGAAGCCCGGCAATACCGAGGGATCATGATGATCAAAGATGTGACGGTCTCGGAATGGTCCCCGATCGTTTCGGTCGTCACCCTTCCATAAATAATTTGCGGGACGGAGTTTGTTGCATAGTCAACTTACTCCGTTGACGGAAGCCGCAAAAAGAAAGCCGCAGGACTTGTGGTTGATCCTGCGGCTTTCGTATTTTAAATGGCTGTGCGCAGATAGGCGGCAGCCGTTCCCGCTTTTCTTGCGGCTTAGCCGCCGTCCTTGCGGAGAAGCTGTGCTTCTCAGGGAGCTTGCGATGGATCGGCGCTATGCCCCCGCGTTGTTGTTGGCGGGCGAAATTATTCTTGAGTGGCCTGTGAGAATGCGGCAGCGAAGCTGCAGGATGATAGGGCGAGCTTCGGAAAAGCGTAGCCTTTCCGCAAGGGAGTGGGCACAGCCCGAAGAAGGTTGCGGGGAACTTGCGCGGGATAGGGCCTAGCTTTCTGCGGGTTGCTGCTCGGCGAGGCCGGGTTCAGGCTCGGTGTGCGGGCGTAGACGGACGAGGTGAATCCGTTTCTCGTCGGCGCTAATGACCTCAATGTCGAGGCCTTTGAGTGTGAACTGTTCGCCGATCTTGGCGACGTGGCCTGTCTCACGTGTGATCATGCCTGCGATGGTCGTGTATTCGTCGTCTTCCAATTCGATGTCGAATAGGCGCTCTATCTTGTCGATCTCCGTCGACCCGATGACGTCGTAATAGCCGTCGTGGCCTTCTATTATCTCAATGATCTCTTCTTCTTCAATGTCCTCGTCTTCTATCTCGCCCACGATCTCTTCGACAATATCTTCGACGGTTACGATCCCGGCAACGCCGCCGTATTCATCGATAACAATGGCTATCTGCACATGGTTGGTCTGCATGCGTTTGAGCAGCTCGGCGGCAGACTTAGTTTCGGGGATGAAGAACGGCTCACGAAGTATGTCGGCTATGGGTTGATCGTCGCGTCCCGCGGCCCAGGCCTGGATAAGGTCACGTACATAGATGACGCCCTCAATGTTGTCGATGGAGTCGCGATATACCGGCAGCCTTGAATATTTTTGCTCGACAATAAGATCGCGTGCGTCGCGAACCGTCGCATCAACGGACAAAGCGACTATCTCTGTGCGCGGAGTCATTATCTCTCCGGCACGAGTTCCCGAGAATTCGATCATAGACTCGATCAATTCGCGGTCTTTCTCTTCGATGATGCCTTCGGCTGCGCCAACGTCGATGAGAGCTTGCAGATCATCGGCAAGAACTTCAGCACGTTCCTCGGCAGTTTCATTCGTCTCTATCGTTTCCTGATCCTCTTCTTCATCGGTCTGCTGGGAAGAGGCGAAAGGTCGCGAGATAAGTCCGGCGAATGCATACAACGGACGCGTGATAGGAAGAAGAAGCAGCAACTTGCCTTCGGGGTCGTTGCGAACGATCAGACGCGGAAGTATCTGCCGAAAAAGTGCGGTCGAAACAAGCGCGATCAGCAATGCATCTATCACGATCCACCGGCGGTCTTGCGTGAATTCAAGAACGGCGATCGTAACAAGGACGGTGAATGAAATGAGAAGGATGTGAATGCTCGAAGAAAGGGCGATGCGAAACCGAGACCGATTATTAACAACATCGCGGAGAAGCGCTATCGACCGGGGGTTGGCGACGTCGTCCGCATCAGTCGTGAGACGGCGAAGAGAAATGTCGGAGAGATGAGTGAACGCCATGTCGACCGTCGCTAATAGAACCAGTGCGAGCAGAATGGCGGACCCAACGGCGATCTCGATCAGCATACGTTAACTGGAATGAATGTTAGTTGCGCCGGGGTTGAAATGCAAATCTAGCGGGCGGCGAGAAGCGACGCCGCATCTGTGTCGAGAAGCCAGTAAAGCCTACCGGCTTTGGGGATTATGCGGGCGGCCGGAAATTGTTGTTGGTCGATGACGGCGGATACTGCGGCTGCCTTGGCACGGCCGGTGACCACAAAGGCGACGTTCGCGGCGTTGTTGACGGCAGGGAAGGTGAGCGTGAAGCGGTCGGTGGAAAGCTGCGGCACATTGTTGGCGACCGCGTAGCGATCGGGTTCTTTTATTGCGGATGTGCCGGGGAACAGCGAGGCGGTGTGGCCGTCATCCCCCAAACCTAGAAGAACAAGGTCGAAGGTTGGCGCGGGCCCGAGTTTATCTGTGAGTTGTTTCTCGAAATTGAGCGCGACCTCGTCGGGGTTGCCGATCTCGGGTTCCCAACGCACGACGGCGTTCTCGGGGATCGGGACGTGTTCGAGCAGGTTTTCGCGGACCATGCGGTAATTGCTGTCGGCATGGTCGGGACTGACGTTGCGTTCGTCGCCTATGACGGCGACCACGCGGGGCCAGTCGATGCGTTCGCGGAGGTTGGGGGAAGCCAGAAGTTGGTAGATGCCCCGCGGCGTTGAACCTCCTGCGAGCACCAGCGAAAAGCTGCCGCGTTCCTCGATCGCCTCGGCTGCTTTCTCGATGATCAGCTCCGCCGCCCGCAGGTAGACGGCGTCCTTGTCGTCAAAGATCTCGATCATCCTCATTTATCTTCGGGGTGGACTGTGTTCTTCCACTTGCGGCCGTCACGTGCCAGAAGGTCGTCAGCTTCTGCGGGGCCCCATGAACCGGCTTCGTAGTTGGAGAAATTTCTCGGCGGAACGGCCGCCCAGACATCGAGAATAGGCGAAACAATTCCCCAACTCGCTTCCACCATGTCGGCACGCTGAAATAATGTGGCGTCGCCTATCATGCAATCGAAGAGAAGCCGCTCGTAACCTGTGCTAACCTGCTCGCCAAAGTGGTCGACATAGTTGAAGTCCATATCAACCGCCCCCGTCTTTACGACAGGCCCCGGTATCTTTGCGCCGAAGTGCAAGGTTATTCCTTCGTCCGGCTGGATGTGTATTTCGATACGGTTGGTTGTCAGGCGTTCCACCGGGGTATCGCGGAAGAGTATGAACGGTGCCTGTTTGAACTGGATGACAATGCTGGAGTGCTTCGTCGGCATCCGCTTGCCCGTCCGAACATAGAAGGGAACGTCCGCCCATCTCCAGTTGTCAATAGAAAGTTTGAGGGCGGCGAAAGTCTCCGTCGGCGAGCCTTCTGCAACCTTGTCCTCGGTTCGATACGCCGGGAGTTCGGTTCCATCAACGTTGCCGCTGCCGTACTGGCCCCGGACGGCGTTGACGAGGGCTTCCTCGGGAGTGAAACATTTTACGGCGTTGAGTATCTTGGTTTGCTCATCGCGTACCGCGTCCGCCTGAAAGGACACCGGCGGTTCCATCGCGGTCAGCGTAACAAGCTGGAAGATGTGGTTCGGAATCATGTCCCTTAGAGCGCCTGCGGTGTCGTAGTATCCGCCCCTACCCTCGACGCCCAGCTTTTCGGCGACGGTGATCTGAACATGGTCGACGTAGTTTCGGTTCCAGATCGGCTCAAAGATACTGTTGCCGAAACGGAACACAATAAGATTTTGCACCGTTTCCTTGCCGAGATAATGGTCGATGCGGTAGATCTGGCGTTCACGGAGGATCTTGAGGAGTTCCGCATTAAGCTTGCGGGCGGATTCGAGGTCGTGGCCGAAGGGTTTCTCAAAAATGAAGCGTCGCCAATTGCCGTTGCCGTCTTCTTTGCCAAGGTTGTTAGCTACGATCTTTTGCGCGACGCCTGCAAAAAGTGCCGGCGGGATCGCCATATAATAAAAGAAGTTCGCTGGAATGTCGTGGCGTTCGCGAACCTCGTCGGCCACGGCTTTTATATCTTTGAAGAGCTTCTTGTCATCGTCAAAGTCGCCGCCCGTATAATACGTACGCCCTTCGAACCATTTCAGCAAAGCGTCGTCGGGTTCGCCGGGGATGAACTCACGAAGGTTGTTGATCGTTTCGGCCCTAAACTCTTCCGTCGAAAGTTCCTGGCGGCCGATGCCAATAACGGCGAAGCTTTCCGGCAGGTGCTCGTCCTTTGCAAGATTATAAAGGGCAGGGAAAAGCTTGCGTTTCGTCAGGTCGCCGGTCGCCCCGAAGATCATCATCACACAGGGCTCGGCGGTTTTGGTCGTGTCCGTCATATCAAGCAATGTTGAGCTTATCGCGCAATTCCAATTCGCGGGCGTTCATTTCTCCGTCATCGGTTTCATGATCGTAGCCCGAGAGATGCAAAATCCCGTGCAGGATGAGTTGCTTTAACTCAAGGTCGAGCGAAAGCCCGTTTTCCGCAGCCTGCCTCGCAGCTTGCTCAGCAGATATAACGATGTCGCCGAGAAATGTTCCGCTCTCGTCGCCATCTGACTCTGCGTGAATGCTCTCCGCCTCGTGTGGGAAAGACAGAACGTCCGTCGTCCCGTATTTGCCTCTGAAAAGTTTGTTAAGTTCCCGCATCCGTCTATCGGAAACAAAGGCAACGGCAGCATCGCCGCCGGGTTCGTCCAATGCATCTAACGCGTCCGCCAAAAAGCCCGCAAATGCGCGGGCCTCAAACTTGATCTTGCGCTGGACGTTTACGATCATCTTAAAAATTGCTTCAGCTTATCTCGCTAGGTCATCACTATTCGAATGCGTCTCGTAGGCCTGCACGATCATTTGCACGAGTTTGTGACGCACGACATCTTTGTCGGTGAAATAGGTGAAGTCGATACCTTCGAGGTTGACGAGAATGTGTTCGGCCTCTTTCAGTCCACTCTTTTGCCCGCGGGGAAGGTCGATTTGGGTCTTGTCGCCTGTCACGACCGCTTTTGAACCGAAGCCTATTCGGGTGAGGAACATCTTCATCTGCTCGCTAGTCGTGTTCTGAGCTTCGTCAAGGATGATGAAGGCGTCGGCGAGCGTACGTCCGCGCATGAATGCCAGCGGGGCGATCTCTATAATCCGCTTCTCCAGCATCTTCGTGACCTTCTCCGCATCCACTAAATCAAACAGCGCGTCATAAAGCGGCCGCAGATACGGGTCCACCTTGTCCTGCAGGTCTCCGGGCAGGAAGCCAAGCCGCTCACCTGCTTCGACCGCGGGGCGCGTTAAAATAATACGGCTGACCTGTTTCTTAAAAAGAGCATCGACCGCCATCGCGACTGCGAGAAAGCTTTTTCCGGTTCCGGCCACGCCAATGCCAAAAACAAGATCATTGGCGGCGATCGCGTCCAGATACTTACGTTGATTAGCCGTCTTTGGCGCGACCGTCTTCTTGCCCGAAGGGTTGAAGCGCGCCTTCAGAAAATGATCCCGAAGGCTATACGCCCGATCCTCCGCGATCTGTTTGAAGGCATCCTTTAACTCTTTGTCGTTGAACGTGTTGCCTTCGCTGAAAAGTTGGCCGAAATCAAGCAGGATCTGCTCGACCGTCGCGATGTCCTTCGGATCCCCGTCGATGAGCAGTTCATTTCCTCGCGCGCCGATATTCACATCGAGCAGCGATTCGAGATATTTGATGTTCTGATCCTGGACGCCAAAGAGTGTATTCAAACCCTGCGGCGGGAGTTCGAGTTTTCGCAAATTGCTCAATTAAATTGTCCCCATCGTGTCGTCCTCAATACAGACTGACGTTACTAAAACCAATATTCTATGTCAACAAAATCACTTCCGGCTCTTCAACAATTAATGGCACACGCGTTGCAGTATTATTCTGCATCGCACAGAGTGTCCGAATTCGATGTCTAGTTTCTTTTGAATAAGGGGAATACCATGCTTATACATCTCAAACTCTCAGCAGCTGCAGCCGGAACCGTCACCGACAAGGTCCGCTCCGAAAATAAATCGACAGGTTCCACCACAGCGATCAAGCGAAAGGCCGGCTCACCGGGTGCGACGCCGCGTGACAACGAACTTTACACGCGTGCTTGGGCGATTTACAGTCGGGCACGGAGCCGTCGTGTCGTTCGCGCTTCGAGCATTATTTAAACGATGCCCGCGTTCGTCGTAGCCGGATCGAAGTGGTGATCGTCACAAGAGAACACCCAGAGCCTGAACAACCTCGCGCCGAATTTCTACGCCTAAACATTTATGAGTCAGGGAACAAAGCAGACCAGATCTAAAGCGAACGGCGAACAAGTGGGCGAACGTCCGAAGGCCCCCCTACCGAAACAGCAGCAGGAAAGACCGGGATTAGAACATTTGATCGATCCGGCCCCGCAATTCCTCGCGCCCGATTACAAGGGGTCAGAAAAGCTCAAAGGAAAGGTAGCCTTGATCACCGGCGGTGATTCGGGCATTGGCCGCTCCGTTGCCGTACTGTACGCCCGCGAAGGGGCTGATGTGGCTATCGTTCATCTCCCGGCCGAGAAGAAGGACGCGAAAATCACGGCTGAACATGTGGAGAAAGAGGGCGGGAAGTGCCTCGTGTTGGCGGGCGATGTTTCCGATCCGACCGTGTGTCGCAAGCTCGTTATGAAAACCGTTAAGGAATTTGGTCGGCTTGATATCCTGGTTAACAATGCTGCGTACCAGAACCATCAGGAGTCGATCGACGACATTAGTGATGAGCAGTTCGACAAAACGTTCAAAACTAATGTCTACGGCTACTTTTATTTGGCGAAGGCCGCGTTGAAACACTTGCCCGAAGGCGGCGCCATCGTAAACTGCGGCTCGATCACCGGACTCGAAGGCAGCAAAGAGCTTATCGATTACTCTGCCACCAAGGGCGCCATCCATGCCTTTACGAAGTCGCTGGCACAGAATGTGGTTGAAAAGGGCATTCGAGTGAACTGCGTCGCCCCCGGCCCCGTCTGGACGCCGCTGAACATCGCTGACAAGGACGCCGAGGACGTTGCTGAACACGGCGCCGATACTCCAATGAAACGTCCCGCTCAGCCCGAGGAGATCGCACCCGCGTTCGTCTTCTTTGCGTCAAATGCCGACTCCAGCTACATCACAGGCGAGGTCCTTACGCTCCTAGGCGGGGAGACTCGCGCCGCATGAGTGAAACCGAAACTGTCTGGCAGGGTTAGTTTTTAGCGACAAGTTTTCAGCTGTTTGCCACCGGCCAGCCCACGGCTCCTCCCGCTTTGCAACTCGCCACCCCGCTATGATATTCTCACTCCTTTGTAATTCACTTGATTTCTCATCTATTACAGGAGCTCTTAACAAATAATGGCTAATAACGGAGACGTGAAGATCGGCAAGGTCGTTCAGATCATCGGACCGGTTGTGGACGTCGAATTTAATGACTATCTGCCGCCGATCTATCAGGCGTTGCGTATTACATCAGAAGGATTTGACGTTGAGGCGACGATCGATGTGGTTGCTGAGGTTCAGCAACATCTCGGTGAAGGCAGTGTTCGTGCGGTTTCGATGCTGCCGACAGACGGAATGGTCCGCGGAATGCAGGCGATCGACCTAGGCGGGCCGATCACCGTGCCGGTGGGCGAGGCTACATTGGGCCGTGTGATGAACGTTATCGGCGACCCTGTCGACGAGCTCGGCGAGGTACGGTCGGACGAGAGATCGTCGATCCACCGTCATGCTCCGAGCTTTGATGAGCAGGCGACCTCGCTCGAGATGTTCGAAACGGGAATCAAGGTCATCGACCTAATTCAGCCGTTTCTCCGCGGCGGTAAGATCGGACTGTTCGGCGGTGCCGGCGTCGGTAAAACGGTTTTGATCATGGAGTTGATCAACAACGTCGCGAAAGGCCGCGAGGGTTTTTCGGTATTTGCCGGCGTTGGCGAGCGGACCCGTGAAGGGAACGATCTTTTGAGGGAAATGGTCGAGTCGAAAGTTATTACCTACGGCGACGCATTTACTCACAACATGGAAGAGACCGGTGAGTTCGACCTTTCGAAAGTTGATAAAGAAGCGATCAAAGGCTCTAAAGTGTCGCTCGTTTACGGACAGATGACGGAGCCTCCGGGAGCGCGTCTTCGTGTAGCACTTTCGGGACTGACGGTTGCGGAACACTTTCGCGATCAGGGCAACGACGTGCTCTTCTTCGTCGATAACATTTTCCGATTTACGCAGGCAGGTTCTGAGGTGTCCGCACTGCTCGGCCGTATGCCTTCGGGAGTGGGATATCAGCCGACGCTGGCCTCTGAAATGGGGGAAATGCAGGAACGTATCACATCGACCAAGACGGGTGCTATCACGTCGATCCAAGCAGTTTATGTACCCGCGGACGACTATACCGACCCGGCGCCGGCGACGACATTTGCTCACCTTGATGCTGTGACCGCACTTTCGCGGCAGATCGTGGAGCTTGGGATTTATCCTGCAGTAGACCCGCTAGCATCAAACTCACGGATTCTGGATCCGCAGATCGTGGGCGACGAGCACTACGACACTGCACAGGAAGTGAAGCGTATCCTTCAGCGTTATAAGGACTTGCAGGACATTATCGCTATTCTTGGGCTGGACGAGCTTTCTGAGGACGACAAGCTGATCGTTGCACGTGCGCGTAAGATCCAGCGGTTCTTCTCGCAGCCGTTCACGGTTGGTGAGCAGTTCACCGGTTTGAAG
>JACDAK010000259.1 GCA_013695495.1 Blastocatellia bacterium
TCAGTCCGCTGCTCTACCAACTGAGCTACCTGGCCGTGTACACGAGTCGCGCTCGTGAGACAAATTTTGAGTGTAAATAAGCCCCTTGCGGTTGTCAACCTGTTGGGTTAGGGTAAGCTAACCGGCACTCGGAAAACGCGAAAACCTTGACAAATCGGCTCCAAAGCGTATAATTCGGATTTAGCGGCCGCTTTTAATCTACCAAGCGGTTGCTTTCCTTCCGACCTGTTTGATACCTGCCCGTGCCGGTTCGAACGCCGTCGCTGACCTCCAGGGACGCAACATTCGAGCCGGCACAGTTTTGTCTGGAGTGAGTATATTACGCCGCCGCGGACTCTGCCTTTGTAAACCCCAATACAGTTTTCACTTCTTCCTCGATCCTTTCACGCATTTCGACGTTCTCTTTTAGAAGGTTCTTGACATTCTCGCGCCCTTGGCCGAGACGCTCACCCCGGTAGGAGAACCAGGCACCGCTCTTTTCAACGACATTGTGGTTGGTCGCAAGGTCGAGGAGGTCGCCTTCGCGCGAGATGCCTTCGCCGTACATAATGTCGAACTCTGTTTCTCTGAAGGGAGGGGCGCATTTGTTTTTAACCACTTTAACTCGGGTTCGGTTGCCGACCACACGATCGCCGTCTTTGATAGCGCCGATACGGCGGATGTCCAGGCGGAGACTGGCGTAGAATTTGAGTGCTTTGCCGCCGGTCGTGGTTTCCGGTGAGCCGAAAAAGACGCCGATCTTTTCGCGAAGTTGGTTGATGAAGATGAACGTTGTGCGCGAGCTTGAGACGATCGCAGTGATCTTGCGCAGCGCCTGTGACATCAGGCGTGCCTGAAGCCCGGGCAGCGAATCGCCCATCTCGCCGTCCAGTTCCGCCCGAGGGACCAAAGCAGCGACCGAGTCGATGACGATGACATCCACGCTGTTGGAACGCACCAGAGTCTCAGCGATCTCGAGCGCTTGCTCGCCGGAATCCGGCTGCGATATCAAAAGGTCGTCGATGTTAACGCCGAGTTTTCCGGCATATTCCGGATCCATTGCATGTTCGGCGTCGATATAGGCAGCTACGCCGCCGGTGCGCTGGGCTGATGCGACAACCTGAAGAGCGAGCGTCGTCTTGCCCGAGCTTTCGGGTCCATAGATCTCGATAATGCGACCGCGGGGCATTCCCCCGATGCCGATGGCTGCGTCAAGGCTCAAACAGTTGGTAGATATGACCCCAATGTCTTCGTGCGGCCTTTCACCAAGACGCATTATCGAACCTTTGCCAAACTTCTTTTCTATCTGTAACAACGCCGATTCTATTGCTTTCGATTTGTCCATATGGTTTTCGGGCTCTCCCGGAATAACGCTCCAATGTTAATGATTTAGGTCAGCGGAATGATGCTATCACAAAAAACACCGTATAGGAAACGGTGTTGCGTGCGTGCAACACGGAGTGAGGCCCGCGTATTTGATCGATTATAAAATAGGTGAAAATCAGTAGTTCCGCAAACGCAGCCACTGAGAATTATTTGAGATCACGGCGTCATCGGCTCGATCTCTGGGAAGGCGGCTCCCTGCGGTACGATCCAAAGCTGAAATTTCGCGTCTTTTCGCTTGCCGGCGCCTACAAATGTGATACGCGAGACGTCGTAACCTTTTTCCTTGACGTGGTCGATGAAAATCTTTTCATAATTCGCCACGTCTTTCGGTTCGCCATAGCTCATGACGCATCCGATTGCTCCCGGTGTCTTGCCGAGTTCGATAAATAATGCGTCGAGCTTTTCCCCGACCTGGCTTTTCTTGATCTTGCCAAACTCCGTCACGAGTCGGGCTGCGTCATCTGCGGCCATTTGGGTCATCGCGGATGTACGAGTGAGGTCCGGCACCTCGCTGTGTCCAGCGGGAATGCCAACGGTGATCGCGACGAGCAATAGTCCTTCTAAAAGCATTTGTTCCTCCTGAATCTACTGAAAAAGTTATACGTAAAATAGCTTCGCCTGTCATATGGGTTGTTCAGGCCCGCGCAAGCTAAGCGTTAGTTGGTATCGTCAATACCCCAGTATGCACCGAACTTCTTCGAGGGAATGCCTTCCAGATCGAACCCCCAGTTCGTACTTCAACTTATAACATAGACGAAGCCATTTGGGGGAATGTTTTGGGCCTCGTCGCGATATACGATTTTGAGACTTTCCAACCGGAGCCGTCGGCAACCTCGAAAGTCTCTTCTCAAAGGAATGCGTCCCGATAGTCGACGCGAAGACCGTTAATCGATCGTCGCCTAAAGCTAACGTTCTTTTAAGCAGCGGGACGGATAAACGTGCTATTTTTTGTCGCTATTTGGGAGAGCATCAGTTTAATCCCAAAGAACATTTAATTCAATCAATGTCGGCCGCGGGAAAGAACCTTTTTTGTTCTAAAACCGTATTTGTTATATCGTGGAATGACTCTTTCGTGTGACTCTGCAAAGCCTTAGCGATGGACCTTAAAAACCTGGTCGGGCAAACGCTCGACGACAAATACCGGATCGACGGCGAACTCGGCCGCGGGGGGATGGGAACAGTTTATCTGTCGACCCACGTAGGTACGGAGCGCCCGGTTGCCGTTAAGGTAATTGCTCCGCAGTTCATGCAGCGTCCGGAGTTTGTCGAAAGGTTCCGCCGGGAAGCTCGAGCCGCTGGACGCCTGCGTCACCCGAACGTTGTTGATGTGACCGATTTTGGTTTTGCATCGACGGAAGATGGCCAGGTTGCGTATCTCGTGATGGAATACCTCGACGGCTGTACGCTCGGCGAGATACTCGAAGAGGAAAAGAATCTACCGGTCTTCTTTTCACTCGACATTTTGGAGCAGGTCTGCTCGGCCGTTCACGAGGCGCACCAGCAGGGAATTATCCACCGCGATCTCAAGCCCGACAACATCTGGCTGGAGCCGAACCAACGTGGCGGTTACACCGTGAAGGTTCTGGATTTTGGCATCGCCAAGCTGGATCTGGTCGCGGGAGCGACCAGTGACGATTCAATACATCTTACTCCGCCGCTGCCGATGCGGCCTGTGAGGCCGACGATGGCTGGTGCGGACGATACTGTCCACGATGGACCGACACCCACACTCGTTTCAGAATTAGCAACGATGGCGGGCGTTACGGAAGGCTCCACGCTGATCGCCGCCACGCAGACCTTGAGTTTGAAACCCGAGGCGGCAGGCGAATCTGCGACGATGCTGATGGATACCGGCGAGGGGTCCGAGGACGGCGAGGACGGCGTAGGAACCAAATTAATAGAAGAAAAGATGCCGGAGCCGACCAAGGCGTCCGCAGCGGTAGGATTTGCGGGCCTAACTAGCGCTTCCAATACGCCCGACCTTACGCGGGTTGGAGCGGTGCTCGGCACACCTTTATATATGTCACCCGAGCAATGTAGGGGCGAACGCCTTGACGCGCGGTCAGATGTATACAGCATCGGCGTTATCGCGTATCAGATGCTATCGGGCAAAACGCCGTTCACCGGCGAGTTCACAAAGGTGATGGAGGCCCACAAGACGCTGCCTGCTCCGCCTTTTCGCGTAAAGAAAGTCAGGCGAAAAATGAATGGCGTGATCGCGTCGGCATTATCGAAGGACCCGAATGAGAGGCCGCAGTCAGCCGAAGCGTTTGCCAATGCGTTGCGGTCGCGTTCGGAGGGAATATTTGGATTGCTGCGTCGCTCGGGAATGATCTACACCGAGCACATGTCTAAGTTTCTGCTCCTATCACTTTTGTTTCACATTCCGGTCGTGATCATGGCTGTTGTGCTCGTGGCAATGGGATTTCTTCGTGCGACCGAAACCGTAAGCGTGACAGCCGGCTCTGCCGCACTGACAATGGCCGGCGTCGTCTACACACTGGCAGCGGCTCTGTGTGCTTATTTGATAAACGGAACGACCAGTTGGATCGTTATCCATTCGCAGGCGGTTCCGCTTCGGCCGATCCGTCTGCGCGACGCGTTAAAAGAGGCGCGGAGCAAATGGAAACGCTTTGCAGGTGCCGGGCTGCTGAGTACGATCGTGGCGATCGTGGTGGGGTGCGGGTTGATGATCGTCGGGTTCGTGGTGCCTTTCCTCATCATATGGTCAACGCTCGCACCGGTGGCGGTCGCGGCAGGCATTTCGCTTGTAGTCGGTTTTTTCCTCGGCGCAGCAGCGTTCATTGTGATGAGCGTTCTGCTGATGCTCGCAGTGCCGGTCGTTATGATGGAGGGCAGTGGCGTGGTCGCATCGCTCAAGCGGTCGGCGACGCTCATACGGCGATCTTTCGTGACCGCGCTTGCGGCGCTCTTGATCATGTTCGTGATGCCGGCGATCCTGGCGGGGCTCATTTCGTTTGTCGTAAATATCACGGCGCAGGTAATCGATCGAGAACCCAGCAAACCCGCGGTAGCTGCTGCGGAATCCAAAGACGGTGGTATTAACGTCAGCATCATGGGCAATCAGAGGCCACGTATCGTCCAGATATTTGCGGGGGGCAGCTCAAACCGTTCCGAAAGTGACACTAAATTGCGGCGGACGATACTTGAGACGCTGACGCAGGTATTCATTCTGCCGCTTCAGATCCTGGTAACCTCATTCACGGCGATAATTGTGGCGTTGTTATACATAAAGACACGTCAGGCCGGTGGCGAGCCGTTTCGGGACCTTATGGCAAAGTTCCAAGAATCGGACCAGCCGCGGAAGAAGTGGCAGGAAAGGGTTCGTCGACGCCTGATCCAATCGGGACGGATCTCCACACCCGGCAAGACTTGATAATGCTTAAACTTTTTCGAACTCTCATTTTCGTTGCCTTAGCATCGGCATTCGCGACGCCGTTATTTGGGCAGGGAATTACTCGTGAACTCTTGGTACGCCCGGGCGACACCGTCCAGGTCATCAACGCAACCGGCCGGATCAATGTCATAGCTTATAAAGAGACGACGGGCATCGGCGACGACTCTGTTTCCACGATCACACTTTCGGGAAGCGGGAGCACAGATCCTTCGGAGAACGATCTACGTATTGATACCGGCAGAGGCCGCCACTGGATCACCGTCAGTCCCGCCAACTCGGCGAACCGATTCGACATTGCGCTGCACCTGCCTGAACGGGTCAAACTTATTGCGACGACTCGTGAGGGTGAGGTGCGCGCGCAGGGAAACTTTCAATCGTTGGCTGCGCGGACTGAGACCGGAACGATCGCTGCCGACGTCCCGACATTTGATCTGCGTTATTCACTTCAGTGGGTGGCGTCACGCCCGCGGTATCTCGCTAATTTTGAAATCGCAGGGGTTAAGGAAAAATCGGCTG
>JACDAK010000269.1 GCA_013695495.1 Blastocatellia bacterium
CTTTAAGGCTTAGTAAGAACTCGAGGCGAGCGTAAAAAAGCGGCACTGTGGCCGCTCTTTTTCAATTCGGGGCTATGGATACCAACGAGATGAACTCGTCTGGCGGAAGTGGCGGGCTGAAAAGGAATCCCTGAGCCTCGTCGCAGCGGAGCAGGTGAAGAAACTTGAACTGCTCTTCGGTTTCCACTCCCTCGGCAACGACGCGGAGACGCAGGTTGTGCGCCAGTGTGACCATCGCCATTGCCAAAGCGGCTTCGTCCGGATCGGTCGTGACGTCGCGAATGAACGAGCGGTCGATCTTCAGAACATCGATGGGCAGGCTTTTGAGATGCCCGAGCGAGGAATAGCCCGTGCCGAAATCGTCGAGCGAGATGGTGATTCCGGTTTTCTTCAGGTCGGCAAGTGTCGCAATAGAAGCTGTGGAATCGCGCATCAAGCAACTCTCGGTGATCTCTAGGTTGAGCTGCGAAGGCGGAAGTCCGGTTTCTCCTAATACGCTTTTAACCTTTTCTGCAAGATCGCTAGCCTGCATCTGCTCCAGCGAAAGATTTACCGCGACCGTTAGGTTGTGTCCTGCCTTTCGCCACGCGCTCGTCCAGCGGCACGCCTCACGAAGTACCCATTCGCCTAAAGGCACGATAAGGCCGGTTTCTTCAGCGGATGGGATGAAATCGGCGGGCGAGATCAGGCCGAACTCCGGATGCTGCCATCGAACAAGTGCCTCAGAACCGATTATCTTTCGCGTGTTTAAGTCTACTTTTGGCTGGAAATAAACCTCAAACTCTTCGCGCTCAAGAGCCCGCCACAGGTTGGCTTCCAGCGTCAGGCGTTTGATCGCCCGATCGTTAATATCTGCAGTATAGAATGCGACCGAATCGCCGTTTCTGCCGCGGGCCTTTGAAAGTGCGGCGCGGGCGTTTCGCAGTAAGGTTCCCGAATCTGTTCCGTCGCTCGGGAAAACGCTTATACCAACGCTTGGTGTTACGAACACTTCCTGATCCTCAACCTGAACCGGCCGATTTAGCGATTTAATTATCTTTTTAGAAATATCGACGAGTTCCTGGTCGTTGTGATGGATCGTGTAGATCATCACAAACTCGTCTGCCTCAAAACGGGAGATGGTTACGCGAGCATCAACGACCTCTTGCAACCGGTTCGCGATCTCGATGAGGGTTGCGTCCGCAACCGCATGGCCGAACGTATCCTGAACCTTTGTAAAACCCTCAAGCTGAAGATAGAGCACTGCCGCCTTTTTATTGCCGTCGGCCGTAAGCACAGCCTGCGCGAGCCGATCCTGGAAAAGTGCTCGGTTCGGCAGCCCCGTCAATCCGTCGTGAAACGCGATATGATTCAGCTGCTCGGTCCGTTCTACTACAAGGCTCTCGAGCTGTGTTTCGTGACGGCGGCGTTCAGATAAAAGATGATGGTGAACGACCGCACGGCGAACGGCGACCTCGACGAAATCGAGCTCGAACGGTTTCTTAATGTAATCGAAAGCGCCGACGCGCATGGCCTCGATCGCATGATCGATCGTCTGATTTCCGCTAATCATCACAACGGCCGCATCCGGGCATGCGTCCAGGATCCTCGGAACCATGTCAATTCCGTTGATGTCGCCAAGATCGATATCGCTCAGGACCACATCAAAGCTTTCTTTGCGGATGAGGTCCATGACCTCTATTCCTGACGCTGCCGTGCTGCACGCGTAGTCATCTTTCAGAAACTCGAAAAGGACATTGCGAACCAGAGCTTCGTCATCAATGATGAGAATGCGTGCCTTGGAAACCTCCAAGCCATTTAAGGTGTCGATCATATATTCTGCGGTTTCGGTGGCTCGCTCTCGGTGCTTAAGAATCAAGACCTAGTTACTGCAACGATTATGCCAACTTATATCTTAGTATTATGCGACCGATGAGCCAAAATGCAGGGTCGGGTGCAGAAAAGCCCCGGACATTAGCCCGGGGCGAGGATATCTGGTACATAGCGGGCTGCGATCAGCTCACATCGAACGTGCGGCCAATAATGTCCGTAAATGTCCTGATCGACCGGAGGCTGTCGCGAAACCCGGTAAACCTTAACAGATAGACGTCATCGCCAGATCTGAGGAAATAGAATCGCCCGCTCATCGGGCGTCCCGCCCTAACGAACTCAAAGTTGAATACCGTGCCGCTGAGCTTCCCACGGAAGGCCTCTTCGCGGCCCGCCACGTACCCCTGCAAAAACCTCAGTTTTTGCTCTTCGTCGCGTACGATGTCGGTCATTTGAGCGTTGCGGGCAACTGAAAGCTTCCGAACCTCGAGATGCCCGTCGGTGCGGTCGGTAAATACATATTCGACATTCGGCGACGTTACCGAAGGCTTGACGGTCATTTTCCAGCGCGGGTCGGGTACCTCAAACGTGTATTCGACGTTCGGGTCACTAAACGTATCAGTCTGGGCAGAGATCGCCTCTGCCGAAACAAAGCCGGCAAAGAGCAATAGAAATAGGGTGAAACGTAGTTTTCGCATAACAATTCGCTTTGGAGCGGTATTCTATCTTACTTCGATGGTAAATCGAAAGTTAGATGATACGGATACTCCATATGTTGCACCGCGGCATATCGCCGGTCAGACTTCCCGACCGAGTGCAAAGACCTTGATCAACGCGACACCGGCTATAAATCCGCCGATGTGGGCCGCATATGCCACGCCGCCTCCGCCCGCCGGCGTCATAAAGCCGAGAATGACTTGATAAGCGATCCATATGCCGAGAGCTACGAACGCCGGCACTGTCGTGAGGAAATGGAAGATGATCGCACGTACCTTTCGCTGCGGGAAAAGCAGAATATATCCGCCAAGCACGCCCGATATAGCTCCTGACGCCCCAAGCATCGGAATAACGGAATTCGGGTCCATCATAATCTGTGCAAGGGCCGCCGCAATGCCGCACACCAGATAAAAGGCAGCGAAACGAATATGTCCGAGCAGATTTTCAAGGTTGTCGCCGAACACGAATAGGAAAAGCATATTCCCGAAGATGTGCGCAATGTCCCCGTGCATAAACATCGAACTAATGAAGTTGAAATAGACCGGAAGGGGCGTGCTGTAATGCTGAATCTGGCCAGTGTTCCCCATCGAGTCACGAACGACCTGGGCCCCCGACAGATCCACCCCAGTCGTGATCTCTTGCGGCACTAAAGAGTAGCCGTACGTGAACGATTCGTTCGAGCCCAGTTGTTGGAGAAACACGAAAACGAGAATGTTGATCCCGATGAAAATATAGTTCACGAATGGAACTATCGTGACATCAGTGTTGTCATCGCCAATTGGAAACATGATCCCCTCCGTGAAATGAACCCGTACAGAATTTTACCGCATCACTGCCCATCTGCAAATCGCGTTCACAACCGAGTTGACCCTTCCTGCGAACATTCGGAAGCGTCTGTTCCCGTCGCATCGCGGAGGCCGACGGCCCTGCCCGGCTCGGACGTTTGATTTAAGTGAAAAAAAAGGCGAAACTCCGAACATGAAAAACCTCGCTCTTCACTGGAGAATACTTCTGGGAATGGCTGCAGGCGTCCTCTTCGCCGCGATCCTGATCAGGTTCGAATGGGGACCGCAGTTCATAGTCGATTGGATCAAGCCTTTCGGCACGATCTTCATCAACGCTCTTAAACTGATCGCGATTCCCCTTATCCTGGGCTCGCTGATCAAGGGCATCTCCGACCTCAACAACATCACACAGCTCTCCAAGATGGGCTTCCGCACGATAGGGATCTATCTGTGCACGACGGTGCTGGCGGTAAGCCTGGGGCTGACGATCGTGAACGTGGTGCAACCGGGCGGGGCCGTAACCGAAGAGACTCGGGCACAGCTTATAAGCAGCTATCAGACAGATGCAACGGCGCGAATCACTGCGGCGGAGAAGCAGCAGCAGGCGGGCCCGCTAAAGGCTCTGGAAGATATGGTGCCTGAGAACATCGTCGGGGCGGCGAGTTCGAACGGCAACATGCTTCAAGTGATCATTTTTGCGATATTTTTTGGTATCGGTTTGATTCTGATTCCGCCCGATAAGGCGGCGCCGGTCAAAGGGTTTTTCGCGGGCTTAAACGACGTCGTGCTGAAGATGATCGACCTGATCATGCTCGCCGCGCCGTTCGGGGTTTTCGCGCTGCTTGCAGCGATCATTGCCGAGGCGCCCGGAACTGACCTGTTCATCGCGCTGCTGTGGTATGCCTTCTCGGTGTTGCTCGGGTTAGGGATACTATATTTCGTTTATGTCGGCCTCGTTTGGGTATTTACTCAGAGAACACCGCGGTTCTTCCTGACCGGTATCGCTCCGGCCCAGTTACTCGCGTTTTCGACCAGTTCAAGCGCGGCCACGCTCCCGGTAACCATGGAGCGGGTTGAGGAACACCTGGGCGTTGACAGTGAGGTTGCGAGCTTTGTACTGCCGATAGGAGCGACGGTGAATATGGACGGCACTAGCCTTTATCAGGCAGTGGCGGCGGTGTTCATCGCACAGGCATTCGGTATGGACCTCAGCATCGGTGCTCAGCTCGGCATTATCTTGACGGCAACGCTTGCATCTATCGGCAGCGCTGCGGTTCCCGGAGCGGGAATGGTGATGCTGGTGATCGTTCTGGCGCAGGCCGGCATTCCCGAGGTCGGGCTTGCACTGATCTTCGCGATCGACCGTCCGCTCGATATGTGCCGCACGACGATCAACGTTACAGGCGACGCGACCGTTTCGATGATTGTCGCCAAGTCGCTGGGCAAGCTCGGCGAACCCAAGGCTAAGAACTGGGACGATCGGCTCGATGAAGTAGTATGACGTCGTTCAGCTCGATCCATTTCGAATCATCGGGTCGCAAGTCGACCGCGGCCTCGCGGCCCGAAGTGATCGAAAAACTCCAGGCTGCCGTCGGCTTCGATAATGTTCTGGTCGAGCCCGACAAGGTCGAGCCGTATGGGGCCGACGCTGTCAAAGAGAAGTTCCCGCCCGAAGCCGTCGTTTTCCCCTCTAACACGGCCGAGATGGTCACGGTACTTAAGATCGCGAACGAACATGTGTTTCCGGTGACCGCACGCGGCGGCGGCGTCGGCTACACAGGCGGCGCAGTTCCCGTCGACGGCGGCATCGTCATCGGCACAGACCGGATGAACCGCATTATCGAGATCAACGCTGACGATCTCTATGCGATCTGTGAGCCCGGCGTAACCACTTACGCCCTCCAGCAGGCAGCCGCTGAAATAGGGCTTCTCTTCGCACCCGACCCTGCGAGTTATAAAGATTCGTTCATCGGCGGCAACATCGCCGAGAATGCCGGTGGCATGCGCACCCCGAAATACGGAGTGACCAAGCATCACGTATTAGGGCTCGAGGTGGTAACCGCGACAGGCGACGTGATTCGCACTGGCGGCAAGACGGTCAAGAACGTCGTCGGTTTCGACCTCACCGGATTAATGTGCGGCAGCGAAGGCATGCTCGGTATCATCACCGAAGCCACCCTCAAGTTGATGCCAATGCCTGAGGCCACTTCCACGGTGCGTGCAAGCTTTCGCTCGATGAAAGCAGCCTGCGAGGTGCTCACTAAGTTCACGCCGCACGGTCTCCTGCCCATGGCTATGGAGGTCATCGACAAATTCTGCGTCGCTGCCGTCGAGGAAAACTTCGCTTTCGGCCTATCGAAAGATGCCGAGGCGCTTCTTCTCGTCGCTGTCGACGGATCGAGCGAGCAGGTCGCGAGCGATGCCAAGATGATCGAACAGTTAATCGCCGACAATGGCGGATTCGAGATTCTCCGTTCACGCTCAAAAGAAGAAGAGGACAAGCTCTGGGACGTCCGCCGAGCGATCTCACCATCGTTGATGAAATACGGCACGCTTAAAATAAACGAAGACGTTGTGGTGCCGCGCTCCAAGGTTCCGGAACTTGTAGCTGAGATCGAAGAGATCGGCAGACGTCACGACACATTTGTCGCCAATTTCGGCCACGCCGGGGACGGCAACATCCACGTCAACTTTGTCGTCGACCGTGACGACGCCGACGCCGTCGCACGCGCGCGCCGATGCGTTTCTGAAACATTTCGCCTCGCTGTCCAACTTGGCGGCACCATCTCCGGAGAACACGGCATCGGCTACGTAAAAGCCCCCTACATGTCCTACGCCATCGACGCCCCCACGCTCGAGATAATGAAAGGCATCAAACAGGTCTTCGACCCCAAAGGCATACTCAACCCGGGAAAGATGTTCGTCTGAACTTCTGCAACCGAACCGCAATTGTGCGCGTAATATGACTGCTACTGATACTCAACAATTATGCGCAAATACACTCTTGTACTCGTCATCGTAATGCTTTCTGTGGCGAGCACGTCGTTCGCCCAAGCTCAAGACAAACTCATCATTCTCGTCCGCCACGGCGAGAAGGCCGAGCTTGAGAACACCGAAAATCCCGACCCCGAGCTTTCCGAAGCGGGGAAGCGGCGAGCAGAGCGGTTAAAGGATGTTATCGGGAGGTATCGCCCCGGAGCGGTCTACTCGACCGATTACCGCCGAACACGTGATACGGCTACGCCCATCGCGCAACGGCGAAAGAAGACCGTTCAGATCTACGACGCCCGCCAACCGAAGCAACTGATCGACGAAATAATGAAAAGCGAAACAAAGCGCTTCGTCGTAGTCGGCCACTCGAACACCATTCCCGGCCTGGCAAATCTGCTTACCGGCAAAGAGGTTTTTCGAAACCTGGAAGAGTCGGAATTTTCCGTGATATGGCTTATTCGGCTGAAAAACGGTAAAGTTACAAAAGTCGAACTATTGGATTATTAAACCCGCGGGTGCTCCCTCCAACCTGATCGTTACAGGTGCCGCCCTGCTCAGCCATCGCCGGCGGTGACAAAACCGGGCCGGCCCATCAAACAAAATGAGATCACGCTTTTTGAAACTTTCGCTTTTTGCGGCGATCGCGCTATTTGCCGCGCCAACCGCCGTATCGGCACAGCCGGCCACTCCGCTCGACACGTTCTGGGCAAATCTGCAAAAGCTTTGCGGCAAGGCCTTCGCCGGTGAAATTGCCGAGGACAGCACCCCAAGTGATACGTTTACCGGCAAGGCAATGGTGATGCACGTGCGTTCGTGTGAAAAGGATCGCATCCGCATCCCGTTCTTCGTCGGCGAAGACCGCTCGCGCACCTGGGTCCTCACACGTAAAGGCGACCGTATCGAGCTCAAGCACGACCATCGGCACAAGGACGGTACCCCTGAAAAAGTAACCATGTAC
>JACDAK010000288.1 GCA_013695495.1 Blastocatellia bacterium
CAACTACAGCGATGTTGCGGCCCTCGAGAACGTCAGTGAACGCCTGCAGCTGCGAAGCCGTCGAAACAAAAACGACGTCTGGCTCCAACGCCACTATCGCCTCCACATTCGGCGACTGCGTATCCCCAACCTTCGCAATATCAACAATTTCCGCCGGATGATCACAAAAGCTCGTGACCCCGACCAACCGATCCCCCGCACCCGCCGCAAACACGATCTCCGTTATCGAAGGCGCCAGCGAAACCGCACGCCTCACCTCCGCCGGTAGCCCGACCTCGCGCCCCAGCCCATCCGTCACGGTCCGCGCCGCCGTCAAATTCCCCGCAGGCGCACCCCCGCACGCCGCAAAGATCACAGCGCACATCACAAAAATTAAAGTCTTATATCTAAAGATAGGCCCCTCCGCCGCCATCGAGCGGTAAACAGGGCCAAACTGGCCGGGTTCGCCATTCGATGCTTTGCGCGAAACATCAATTCGGCTATCGTCCTCAAGGTATCCAGACTTCGCGAACGCCCTTCGGCATCCGTCTTCACTGTGACGCGATCGTGCGAGAATCTCACTCGCTTCCCCGTCGTGCCGCTTCCGGCACACAAAAACGATTCAATTTTCAATCGAGCAACTGCGGATTATACCCCACCTTCCCCCAAACTCCCATCCAACTCGTCCATTTCGTTCCCATCGCCTGGTGCAAAGATCAGCGGAGGTCCGCAGATTTCCTTACAAACATTCTCGGCCTACCCGAAGCTAAGCGGTTCATGCATTTCCTGGTCGTTGAATTATCGAACCGCGTCTCGATCGATTACTTTGAAACGGACGAGGACATCGCGATTCAGCACTTTGCCTTTCTGGTGACGGATGAGGAATTCGACGCCGCCTTCGAACTGATCCGCGCTCAGGAGATCAGTTTTTGGGCGGATCCGGCACGCACGAAGCCCGGGGAGATAAACCATCATTTTGGGGGACGAGGCGTATATTTTGCCGATCCCGACGGGCATCTGATGGAGTTGATCACAACACCATACGGCAGCGAGTAGACCTTCGTCAGCCTAATTTTTCGTTGACGAAAGTGAAGATCGCAGTGGCGATGCTGACGACGATGAATGTGGCGATCGCACGCCAGACGGCGTCAGATTCGGTGAATTGCCAGATGGCAAGAACGCAGAGGACGGTGCAGACGACGAGCGATACGGTGATGATGACGAACGCGACCCAGCGGACGACAGTCGGGTTGACGACGCCGCGCGTTTTCGACTTAAGTTCGACGGTGACGTCGGGTTCTTCAGGCCGCATCCTGTGATTATAACAAATTGATAACGGCCCAGAGCCCGGCGATGGAAATTAGTATCCAGAGGACGACGCCCTGAATAAGCGGGCGTGCTCCGACGGCGCTGATGGTGGCGAGCGAGAGGCTGGCGCCTATGAGGAAAAGGGTCACCGTCATACCCGCTCGAGCCAGATTAACGAGCGAATCAAATACGCTCGGCAATACATACGCCGGTGCATAGGTCCGAACCGCGGCCGCTCCTACGAATAGGAAGATGAACCATGGAACGCTGAGCTTTGATCTTGCATCGCCATCGGCCGAACCGCGGAACATGTATGCGAAAAAGAGGGCTATCGGAACTATCCAAAGGGCCCGGGCTAGCTTCACGGTTGTGGCAATTGCGAGCGAGTCGTCGCCGTATGCCGCGGCGGCTCCGACTACGGAGCTTGTGTCGTGGATCGCGATAGCGGCCCAGATACCGAACTGCGTCGGCGATAGATCCAACACGGCGCCGACCAGCGGGAATACGAAAAGCGCGACGGAATTTAAGACGAACACAGTGCCGAGCGACACCGACATCTCTTCCGGCTTTGCGTCGATCGCAGGCCCGACGGCTGCGATCGCGGAACCGCCGCAAATGGCGGTGCCGGACGAGATGAGCGTGCTCGTTTTGGCCGGCACAGCGAGCCACCGGCCAATGAGGTAGCCTACGGCGAGGGTGCCGAAGATCGTGACGATGGTGAAAAGCAGACCGTCTCGGCCGGCTCGGTAGAGCACCGAAAGGTCGAGGCCAAAGCCGAGAAGCACGACCGATGCTTGGAGTAGATATTTGGTCGGTTTTCCGCTGAGATGCGGGAAAGGGTTGCCGACAACCAGAGCGATAAACAGGCCGAGAGCGAGCGCGAGCGGCGGCGATCCCCAGGGCGAGAGTGCGGCGAGGATCAACACGATGAATAAGACCTTGGGCCACATAGATGCGAGAAAGCGCAGAAAAAGGAAAAGGATACTTTACCCTTTTCCTTTTTGCACTTGCGTGGCCGATGTTTAGCGGAGTATCGAGCCGAAAACCGTTCGCAGGATAGAAGTCGAGCGGCCGATCGGGTCGCGTCTTATTCGCCGCTCTTCATCCGCGATCAGGAGGAACAATCCGTCCATCGCCTTTTCGGTCACGTAACCGTCGATATCGCTCATGTCTTCGCCAAATGCTCGTCCGACAAAGCCGTAGCGGCCGATCAGCTGTTTGTATTCCTGCGTGACGCCGACCTGGTTTGTGAACCGCTCGACGATCGGGCGAAACTCATCGCGAAGCCGATCTTCGCTCGTGCGACGGAAGAATTGCGTTGCCGCGTCGTCCTGTCCGCTGAAGAGGATGTTGCGTGCGTCGTCGAAGGTCATTTGCCGCACCGAGTCGAGGAACACATCCGTCGCGACGGGGACTGCCTCTTCCGCAGCGTGGTTCATCGAAGCGACGAAGCTGTCCACCCGACGGCTCTGGCCTAGGAAGCGCAGGGTGCTTTCCATCCGCTGCAGGCCGCTCGGAAGCGGAATACGAACGCGATCGTTAGCGAGAAATCCGTTGTGGCGGCCGAGTTCACTGACGGCGTTGCGGACGCCCTGGAAAAGAGCCTCTTGCAGGCCGCGCTCGATGGTCGAATTGGGAAGGTTTGTCTGCTGTTGCTGCCGCTGCTGTGTCTGTTGACGAGGCGTACGCCAGATCTGGCCGAAGCCTACGCTTGTGAAAATAACCGAAAATAAACCAATCATCGCTATGGATTTGATGTTTTTCATGATCTTGCCCTCTAAATCACTAATGGCTATAACCGTTTAGCCGATCATTTGATTAGTGTGCGACGCGGAAAGTTCGTCCACTATTTCGGGGAAAGATGTAGGAAAACGTGAGCTAAATTACTTGGCTTTTCCTTGATTTGCGACGGCCTCCCGGGCGGTTTTTATCGCCTCCTGATCGCCCAGAAAATAGCTGTTCGTCGGTTTGAGATCGTCGTCGAGTTCAAACACAAGCGGTATGCCCGTGGGGACGTTATATTGCAGGATGTCCTCGTCCGAGATCGAATCAAGATACTTCACCAACGCCCGCAGCGAATTGCCGTGGGCGACAACGACGATCCGCTTGCCCTCACGGATCTTGGGCATGATCTCAGATTGGAAATAAGGCACGACGCGGGTGACGGCGTCTTTGAGGCACTCGGCTGCGGGGAATTTGCCTGCTTCGATATTGCAGTAACGCGGGTCATTGCCGAGCCAGCGATCGTCAGTTTCTTCCATGACCCCCGGCGGAATGTCATAGCTCCGACGCCAAATCAACACCTGCTCTTCGCCATACTGCGCCGCGGTTTCCGCCTTATTCAACCCCTCGAGCGACCCGTAGTGCCGTTCGTTGAGCAACCAGGATTTTGTGACGGGGATCCACATG
>JACDAK010000289.1 GCA_013695495.1 Blastocatellia bacterium
CCGTGATACCATCTGCCTTTATAAAAGATCCGCTCCTCGGGTTCGCGACAAAGATATTGCTCCTTAACTATCGCTTCCCCGGCCGGGCTAGTGCCGTCCAGCAGATCCATTTCGGTGAGAAGCTCGAGCAAATCGGTATTTTCCTGAAACGGCACCGGCAGGTAATGCGCTCCCCAAGGATGCGGGACCGGCTTTGCGTCGGCAGAGCGCGACGTGCCGCCGACCTCTTTCTCCAGCTCCAAAACGACGAAATCTTTGACACCATCGCGTTCAAGCTTCCAAGCCGCGGACAAACCGGCAACACCGCTGCCCACTATTGCAACCGAGATGTTTTCCCACCGATCCGTCGGCACTTCAAAGTTTCGCCTCTCGCGTAGGATGTGGCCGAGTTCGACATTTGCACCAACGATCTCGCCCGACGGAAAGCGCTCCGGAACAGCGCCCTCGCGGCAAGCCGCCAGCGCAAACGGTGCGCCGAGGAACATTGTAAGAAGCTCTCGTCGGGTCAGATTCACGGGTTACTCAAATCGACGCCACTCAGATTCGTAATACCTTACGAGCGCCTGATTATCCAGCCGGTTGATCTCGATCGGTTCATCCGGTAGCGTCATATCAGCTGGAAAATCGAACATTGACGCAAATGACGCATCACTCAAAAACTTCAATTCGACACCCCTCGGCGGTCTCGCGGGCGTATCAAACGGCTCGAGTTTCGCCAATGCGTACCCCCATACTCCAAAGCTCGGCACCGCAGTTTGAAAAGGCTTCACCTGAAAACCCGCCGCTTCGAGCGTCTTGATGATCGACCAAAATGAGTTCCGCGCATAGATCGGAGATGTGCACTGAATTACCACCGCTGCGGCCGGATCAAGCTTCGCCCGCAGCAGCCCGTAAAAACGCGTGGTATAAAGTTTACCCAGCGCAAAGTTGTTCGGATCAGGGAAGTCGACGATCGCTATGTCGAACAAGGCGGCATCGGTGTTATCAAGCCACACAAATGCGTCCGAATTTATCACGTTAACTCGCGGATCCTGCATCGCATTCTGGTTCAACTCAGCAAGCGCCGGCAGTTCGTTTGAAAGCCCCGTCATCATCGGGTCTAGATCAACAAGCGTAACGCTTTCGACCGACGGGTACTTCAGTATCTCGCGCACCGCAAGCCCGTCGCCGCCTCCGAGAACCAGCACACGCTTCGGCGTTCCCGTGTGAGCTGCGAACGCCGGATGGACAAGTGCCTCGTGATAGCGATACTCATCAAACGAATTGAACTGCAAATTGCCGTTCAAAAAAAGCGCGTGCCCGGTCTTCCCCCGCGTGACAACGATTCGCTGGTAAGGAGAGCTTTTCGCGTAAATTATCGTGTCCGGAAACAGGCTCTCCTCGGCAAGTCTGGTCAGCGATTCCGCCTTGATAAAACCGATCAGCAAAAGGATCAGAACGATAAATCCTTTCACGCGCAGGACGGTCAGGTTCTTCTTTATCAGCGGTTCAAGCAGCCAAGTTCCCCAAATTCCCACCGCCGCGTTCAGCATCCCAAAAAGCAACGACGTCCGGTTCAGCCCCAGCCGCGGAACCAGGAATAGCGGGAACATTAGCGACGCCAGCAGCGCCCCGACATAATCAAGCGCCAGCACACGCGAAACGAGATCCTTGAAGTCGAGCTCGTCCTTTAAGATCCGCATCAGAAGCGGGATCTCCAGCCCAACAAGTACGCCGATGATGAACACCATCGAGTAAAGGATCAGGCCAAAATACGAGATGTTCGCGAACGTGAGGAACAGTATGGGTGCCGAAAATCCGCCGATCAGAGCTACCGCGAGTTCGATATCGACAAACTTTTCAGCGAGGTGCCGGTCGATAAATCGCGACAGGTAAGACCCGACACCCATCGCCGAAAGATAAACGCCGATAACCAGCGAAAACTGTGTGATCGAATCGCCGAGTACATAGCTCGAAACGGTCGCGGCGAGCAGCTCATAGATCAGGCCGCACGTGGCGATGATGATGACATTTAGGAATAAAAGGGGGATGCGTTTCTTCATGATGGGATGACGCTGCCAAAAAGATGAACGCCGCGCAAAGAACGGCGCTCATCCTTTACCGCATTCAACCCTTCGCAAAAACGCATTAGCCGTGAATCGCCGCGGCGATAATGATCGAGATGCCGATCATGATCGAACCGATAATGACGCCGAGCGCCGTGTTATGGTCTTCTTCGATCTCGTGATGGATATCGAACATGCGGCTGAGTATAAAATAAGCGACTGTGAAAAATATTAGGCCGATGATCACGAAAATAAGCGTGGTCACCAATATCTCAGCCAGCTGATCAAATCGCACCACAAATGCGAACACCGTCGGATCAAATAATTTCGTTAGCATCTACTTTCCTCCGCGAAAACCCGAATAAATGAATGGCACCCCAAGCCGCGATTGTGAACCGGAATTCGCGACTTCCCACCCGAACCAAGCTGCAGCCGAATAAAAAACTAGCACCGTTAGTCCAAAGATCATGTACAGCGTTTTCTTGATCATCGTTCATTACCTCAGTCTCAATCGTCGTCGCCCGAATGGCCAAACATGCTCTCGCTCCACTTTTTCGATTCGAACGAGATCTTCCTTATCAGTCCTAGCACTGGAACCAGCAGCAGCAAGATCAGCGCACAAAAGAAATTGACGCCCCGGTTAACACTCTGCTCTACCTTGACGGTGATGGGCATCGGCTGCTGCCAGTTTTGCCACGTACCGCCCACCCGCAACGTATACTTGCCGCCCTCTAATGATGAGATGGTTGCGTCTTGTATTTGTCCGCCCTCTGTCCATGCTCCGTCGCTGTCAGTTCCCGTGTAATACGCGATCGGAATATTGACCGACTCAACCTCCTGGCTCTTGTCATTAACGAGATCTACGTCGAGGTCTGCCCACGAATTGCTAACGGGTGCGCTTGCCGTAATCCGCACATTGCGGTTCGGCTTCAGTTCGAAAGACTGTGTGAAGGCGAACTGTGGCTGCGTAGCCGCCGCGAGCGGCGGAAGGTCCATCCGCTGTGAGAGCACCGTACTGGTCAACCCCGTGAACGGGATCAGAAACACAGCAACCACGAGCAGGAGGAACAGTGGCAGCAGTCCCCATGTGTAGTAGAACGATCCGGTGAATGGCTGATTAGGCGCCACTGACCACGGCTTGGGCAGCCCGGAAATGCCAAAGATCTTTTCGACCTGGGCGTTCGTCATGTAAGTGCCCGCCGACCAGTTCATCTCGTCCGGCGAGATCTCTTGCGACAACATAAGCGGGGCAGCCACAAAGTCAACAGCCCTCACCGTCTCGCCCTGTTTTACCCGCCAATAAAACTCGCCTCGTACGTATCGAACCGTCGCCGGAGCGTCCTGAAATATCTTGAACGTCCGCCCGTTATATCTGACGGTCCTGCCTGCAGACATACCGCCGCCCTCAACCTCCGCCGGATTTATGGGTTCAACGAAGTTCCAGTGATTGTCAG
>JACDAK010000290.1 GCA_013695495.1 Blastocatellia bacterium
GTCGCAGTCCCAATCTTTTCGATGTGCGAGGCGGCGATGGTTATCTTTCCGGCATAGGCGGTTTCGAGCACGACGGCTTGATCGGTGCGCGAGATGATCTTGCCGGAAAGGCGGTCGCCGTTTTTGAGGGTAAGTTCCTCGTCAATCACGGCGGCAGTGGCGTTGATGAATAAAAGGGGAATGAGCAGCCAGCAGAGAATTTTTGGCATGAGTGTTCGGCCTCAGTTTTGAAGATAACAGGTGAAACGAAGCTTCGGGTGCGACCCGAATGAATAACATAGCATTATAGGTTTTGAAAGTGAATCACTTATAGTTATTCGAATACTGGCTGCGGCGGACGCGTCGTGTAGATTGATATCGGATGAAACGACTTGGGCGAACAGAGGCTATGCGGCGGCTGAAGGCGTTGAAAGAGACGTATGCGGCGGACATTCGCGAGCGGTTCGAATGGCGTGCGGAAAGTTGCGGCACGTGTCCGACGCCGGGAATCTGCTGCGTTGACGAGCATTTTGTGAACGTGCGGATATCGCGGCTTGAGGCGGAAGTGATCGCTGTGGCGATCGACGCGCTTGAGCAGGGGCTAAGCGAAGCTGTCTATCGACGGGTGGAGGCGACAGTCGAAAAATACAAACTTGAGCCGGATAGCGATGAGACGAAGACGTATGCGTGCCCGTTGTTTGAACGGGGCGTGGGCTGCCTTGTTCACAGCGTCGGGAAGCCTGTGCCTTGCATTACGCATGCGTGCTACGAAAGAGAAGAGTACCTGCCGCCGGACGAACTGCAGTGTGAGCAGGAAGTGATCATCGGCCGGCTGAACGAGAGGGTGTATCGCCAGCCGGCCGAGTTGATGCCGATTCCGATCGCGGTGCTTAGGTCGCGGAGCGAAGGCGGCCGCCGAGCACTATCATCGGAACAAGAAGCGCAAGAAAGATGAGGTGATACCAGATCGGCATATAGCTCCACGCGGCGATCTGGACCACGAGGCCGAAGAGGAGCAGAACAACGGCGTTCGGGAATTTTCATTGGCGATCACCGCAGCGAGAAAGCCCGCCATGATTGAAAAAACGACGCTAAGGAACAAACGGGATAAGCAGTATTGTCGAATCCGCCATCATCGGCTCGCCGTTCGTCATCGCCCGTTCTATTCCGGCCTGGTGAGCGCCGTACCATCCCGGTGACGCGATCCGCAGAACCTGATCGCTGCCGAGCCACAAGATCGACCATCCGACAAAACCCGCAACGACCGCCAAGATCATTCGTGCCATATCGATCTCCTTTTTATCTTTGTAATAGGTGAACGCTCGCTCGCCTACGGCGCGGCGCATTATATTCTGAAACTTATTCGAAAACAATCGGGGGGGGCACCGATTGATCTTTCGGGCATGACGCCTTAAACGTAGTTGGTAATTTTCTGCATCACACTGTCCTTTCATCTCGGCGAGAGCGGCAAGCAGGGATGCTTGCCGCTCCAGTCGTGATGCTATTTGATCGTTAGTTCGAAGGGCATGAGCATGAAAGCTTCGCCGGGCGACATGCGTTCGAACATTTCGGAGTAGCGAAGGCTTCGGCGGACGTCGGCGGGGAGGGTGTCGGCGATCGCCTTCTTGGCTTTCAGGTCAGATGAAAGGGTTGCGTCCTCGCTGCCGAACCATCGTTGGAAAAGCGGCTGGGGCGCCGGGAAGACTACGCGGCGGACGTCTTTGTCAGCCGGCAGATTTGCAAGTTCCTTTGCGATCTCGATGGCACGTTCGAGCCCGCCGATCTCATCGACCAATCCGTTAGCTTTTGCTTGAGTTCCGGTCCAGACGCGGCCCTGGCCGAGAGTGTTGACCTGTTCGTCGGTCATATTTCGGCCCTTTGCGACCTTCGGGACGAAATTGTTGAAGTAGATGGTGTTCGCCTGCTCCATCATCTTTCCGCGTTCGTCCTCATTCCATTTTTCGGTAGCTTTGAAGATGCCGGAGTTTTTGCCCCGGGTGACGTATTCGTTGGTGATGCCGAGCCAGTCGTACATTCCGGCGAGCACGGGCTTGCCGACGAAGACACCGATCGAACCGGTAAGAGTTGACGGTTCTGCGACGATCTTATTAGCGTTGCAGGCGATGTAGTAGCCGCCCGACGCAGCGTAATCGCCCATCGAAACGACGACGGGCTTTTTCGCTTTGGCGTTCTCGAGTGCGTGCCACATCAGGTCTGATGCAAGTGCGGAACCGCCGCCTGAATCGACGCGAAGGACGATGGCTTTAACGCCGTTGTCATTAGCGGCGTCGTTTACCGCTTTCACGATCGTGTCGGAGCCGGCCATCTGACCGCCGAAAACACCGTCGCTCGAGGAGCCGGTCGTGATAGCACCCGACGCAAAGATGATAGCGACGCGTTCGCCGTTGTTTAGGCTAAGCGAATCGGAGGAAACGTCGCGATATTTGCTGCCATTGATGGTCCGGAGGTCTTCCTCTTCGCGATAGCCGAGGCGCGTTTTCAATTCGTCGAACACCTGGTCCCTGTATAACGCGCCGTCGATAAGCCCCATTTCGTTCGCCTGAACGGCGTTGTAGGGAGCGTTGTCGATGATCGTCATTATCTCGCCCGGGTCTTTACCGCGCGTTTCAGAGACGGCTGCTGTGATGCGGCTCATGTATTCGTCGAGCACGGCGTTTATCACCTCGCGCTGTCCTTCGCCCATTTCTTTGCGAGTGTACTGGTCGGGCGCGTTCTTATATTTGGGGCCGATCTGAATAACGTCCGCCTCGACGCCAAGTTTATCAAGCGATCCTTTATAGAATGTCGCTTCGGCGGCAAATCCGTTTATCCAGAGGTCGCCCGGGGGCGGCACAAAGATCTTTTCGGCAGCGGTCGCGATGTAATAATCGCGGTTCATGCCGAGTTCCATGAACGCGTAGACCGGTTTACCGGAGGTTCGCAGGTCCTTGATGGCATCGCGGAGCTCGTCAGCCTTGCCCCAGCCCATTCCGGGCGATTTGATATCGAGCAAAACAGCGCCGATGCGGTCATCGACCTTAGCTTTGCGGAGTTGTGTGAGCAGGCCTGTGAACGACTGCTGCGAACCGCCGCCGAGCGCTTTCATGATCGGGTCCTCGGCAACATAATCGGGCATTGAACCCGAGACGTTCAGCACCAGAACGCTGTTGTTCGGCACGCTCGGCCGCCCGATCCTGTCTGCCAGGAAGATAAGCGCGATTATTCCGACGATGAAAAAGACGAAGGCGAATCCGCCCAAAATGAGTAATACCTTTGCGGTTTTAGATGTTGCCATTGTTTATTAGAGCTTGCTGATCGTGCCGAGCGCCATAACTCGGAAAAGACGTTACTTAATGATACGACGCAGACCTATAAAATGTTTATTACCCGTTCGCTTCTAGTAATGTGGGTTCGGGCACTTCGGCCACGATCAGGTTAACGGCACCGCGAGCTTTAACCCGAACTTCTCTGATCATCAGGCCGGCGTTCGCTGCGATCTCCGCCGTTCGGCGGTTAAAGTGATCTTGGATGACGGCTTTTGTGAATACATTCAACACGTCGAACGCGGTGCCGAACATGCCTTCCGGCCGTACGTGTTCCAACAGGACGACACGACCGCCGGGCCGCACGATTCGCTTTACCTCTCTGAATGCCACGTGCGGGTCGGGAATCGAACAGAACACCAAAGTCGCAAACGCTGCATCGAAAGAATTATCCGGAAACGGGAGAGCCTGGCCATCCGCCTGGACAAGGTGATTGCCGACCGTTTTCGTCGCGGCGATCTCGATCATCTTAATAGAGAATTCGGTTGAAACGGAGCATCGTGACGGCGGGTAAAGCGAAAAATTAGCTCCGGTTCCGGAACCGATCTCAACGATATCTGAACCGTGCGGGAGCATCGCCAACGTTTCGTCGCGCCAACGGGCGAGAAAGCGACGTTCGAACGGAGCGAACGCCTGGTCGTAAAACCTTGCCAGGGAATCGTAAACGGCCATGCTTATTATAAGGATACCGAATCGGATTCGGACGGCAAAAAAGGATTTTGCGAAAAAGCGAGGTTTTCAAAATATGAGACTCTTAGGTATTCTTGGTAAACATTATGGCGAAAAAAGGTTCGATTCTCGTTTGTGACGACGAAGAGATAATGCGTGACGTTATCGGAACGCTGCTTTCCGGCGCGGGTTATCGCGTTGAGCTGGCACGTACGGGCGAGCAGGCACTTGAGAAGTATTCGGAATCGGCTTTTGACCTTGTGTTGATGGATGTGTCGATGCCGGGCATGGGCGGGCTTACCGCACTTGAGGAGTTGATGAAGATCGATGCAGAGGCGGTCGTCCTGATGATCACGGCCTTTGCAACGTTTGACACGGCCATTTCGGCCTGGGAAAAAGGTGCGCACGGCGTTATCCGAAAGCCGTTCAAGAACGAACAGATCGTTTCGATGGTGGCACGCGGGATAAAGAAACGCCGTAAGGAAGAAGAGCGGCAGACGCTTCGGCAGGTGATGTCGCGATCGGTGAAACGGGACGCGATCGTTGGGCGGTCGCAAAAGATGGAGGACGTTTTTAGGATGGTCGAACGGGTGGCGCCGGCGCGTTCGACGGTTCTTGTCACGGGCGAGAGCGGCACGGGGAAGGAACTGTTGGCGAAAGCAATCCATGAAGCGAGCCCGCGGACGGACAACCCGTTTGTTGTGGTGAATTGTACGAATTTTCCTTCCGACCTGTTGGAATCGGAGCTTTTTGGGCATACGAAGGGGGCTTTTACGGGTGCGGTGGCGGCGAAAAAAGGGCTTTTTCAAGTTGCCGACACGGGAACGATATTTTTGGACGAGATTGGCGATCTTCGGCCGGAAATGCAAGTCAAGCTGCTTCGTGTTATTCAGGAGCGCGAGTTTACGCCGGTCGGGGAGACCGAGCCTTCGTCCGTTGACGTGCGCATAATTGCAGCGACGAACGTTGATCTGAAAGAGGCGGTGCGTTCCGGAGCATTTCGCGAAGATCTATATTACCGGCTCTCGGTAGTCCCGATAGAGCTCCCGTCGCTTCGTGAGAGACCGGAAGACGTTCTGCCGCTGGCTCAGCATTTCATTCGAAAGTACAACGAAGAGAACGCCCGCGAGATATCGGAGAACCTTTCGCCGGAGGTGCTTTCGCTGCTCGAAAATTATTACTATCCCGGGAACGTTCGCGAACTTGAGAACATAATTGAGCGGGCTGTTGTGATCGCTGCCTCGGACGAGATTACGGTCGATTGCCTGAGGCCCGAGGTTCGCGACCCAGAGATAGCGCGGGCTACGCTGCAAAAGGCGGAAGGAGCCTCGGGCGACTTTGATATCGCGCGCGGCATAAACTTTTATGACGAGGTAAAGCGATTTGAGATCGACCTCATCCGCCGGGCCCTAGATCAAACCGGTGGCCACCAATCCCGCGCGGCCCGCCTTCTCGGCCTAAACGCCACGACCCTCAATTCCAAGATCAAAAGCTACAACATTCCCGCCCGCACGTGATGTGCGACTCATCCAAATCGCGGTGCGGCACATCCC
>JACDAK010000294.1 GCA_013695495.1 Blastocatellia bacterium
CTGGTAATCTCTTGCGTGTGACCGAGACGCTTTATGCCTGATTCGTTTCTCAAACGCCTGACAGACTCTTTCGAAACGCGGTCCGAACGCATCGCGATGCGCGTCGTGGGCGACGCGGACCAGGTCTATACATTCGGCGAATCGCTCAGCCAAATACTGGCCGTCTCGTACAGGCTAAAACAAGCCGGCATCACGAAGGGCGACCGCGTCGTCGTGATGGGCGAAAACCACCCAGCATGGGCGATAGCTTATCTCGGCACGCTCTACAGCGGCGCCGTTTGCGTACCGATCGACCCCCACGGCGAGATCGGAACCATCGCAAATTTCTTCGTAAACTCCGAAGCAAAACTCGCCTTCATCGACGCCGCTCAGGTCGATCGTCTGAAACAGATCGCCGACATCCCCGCCATCGTCTGGGGCACCGAAACCTCCGTCGGCAATCACGAGCGGATGAGCGAATGGACCACCTCCCCATTCCCTGACAACTTCGCAAAAGAACCCGCAGCCGCCGGCGACGACGTCGCTTTGCTCATCTACACAAGCGGCACGACCGGCACGCCGAAGGGAGTCCCGCTGACGCACGGCAACATCCTGGCCGAGCTCAACGGCATCAACCGCGTGCTGCGGCTTTCTGATAAAGAAAAGATGCTGAGCCTGCTGCCGCTCTTCCACGCCTATCTGCAGATCGTCAATCTCTGGGTCGCCACCACCTACGGCTGCGAGGTCGGCTATCTAAAAGAACTCTCGCCCGCCGAACTTGGCAACGCGATGCGTGAGTTCAAGCCGACGATCCTCACAACCGTCCCCCGGCTCTGGTATCTGTTTCACAAAAAGATCTTCGACGCCGTCGAAGCAAAATCCCGCGCCGTACAGACCCTTTTCAAAACATTACTCGCCGTTAACGCACTCTCCCGCGACGCATTCGGCACCAACCTCGGTCATAAGTTGTTCGGCAAAGTGCACGAATCCTTCGGCGGAAACCTCCGCATTGCTATCTCGGCCGGTTCACGCTTCGATGAGGACGTCGCCCGCGACTTTCACCGTCTGGGATTCACTATCCTTCAGGGTTACGGCCTTACCGAAACCAGCGGCGCCGCGACCGCCACATATGAGACCGACAACCGCATCGGCTCGGTAGGCAAACCGATGTTCAACGCCGAGATCAAAATCGACAACCCCGACAAAGACGGTGTCGGCGAGGTGCTCATCCGCGGCCAAATGGTTTTCTCCGGCTACTACAAGAACCCCGAGGCCAACGCCGAGGTGTTCACCCCCGACGGCTGGTTCCGCTCAGGCGACCTCGGCCGGCTCGGTAAAGACGGCCACCTCTACATCGTCGGCCGTGCCAAAGACGTCATCGTCCTTCCCTCCGGAAGGAACGTTCATCCCGAGGACCTCGAGGTCCACTACCTGAAAGCGCCCTATGTCGAAGAACTCGCGATCATCGGTGTGGCCGACCACTCCGGCAAACATGCCGGTGCCGAAAAGCTCGTCGCCGTCGTCGTCCCCAACTTCGAATATTTAAAACAGGCAAAGATCGCCAACTCGCGCGAGATCATCCGCTACACCCTCGATGACCTCGGCCGCGAACTCCCCGAATATCAACGCGTCCGCGAATACCTCATCCGCGCCGCGCCGCTGCCACGCACCGCCACCCGTAAGATCAAACGTTTCGAGCTGAAAAGGCTTCTCGAAAGCGGCAGCCTCAATGGACAGGTAAAAGAGGAGGAAAAGTCGTGGGAACTTTCGTCCGAAGACCGCAAGCTCTTAACCTCACCAGTCGGCGGAGCAATAACTAAGGCTCTTCGCCAGCACATGAAAAACGACGGCGAGATCCACCCCGATATGAATCTCGAGATCGATCTCGGTCTTGATTCGCTTGCACGTGCTGAAGCCTTCGCCGCTCTCGAACACGCATTCTCTGTGGAATTCACGCCCGACGATTCGGCCGATGCACTCACCGTGCGCGAAGTCGCGGACCTCGTCAGCCGTGTCGCCGGCGACTCCGGCAACGCAGGCGAGGTCTCGCTGAACTGGTCACACATCTTAAAAGATACAGACGGCATGAATGCCGTCGTCGGTCACGTGCTCCGACCCCGTCACGCCTTTCTGACTTTCGCTTGGCTCGTTTACAAATGCTTCAATGCGTTTTGCCGCATCTTTATGCGTCTTGAGGTAACCGGCCGCGAACACCTTCGCGCCATGGACGAGTGGCGAACCCAGAAAGGCGAGGCGTTCCTCATCTGCCCCAATCATCAAAGCTATATCGACGCTTTCATAATCTCATCGACATATCCCCACCGCGTTTTCACCAATATCTTCCACGTGGGCACGAGCGGTATCTTCAACGGCCCCTTCATGGAATTCGTTGCGAAGATGCTGAACGTCGTCCCGGTCGACCCCGATATGCAGTTGATGAAAGCGATGAAGGCAGGCGCGATCGGCCTGCGAGCCGGCAAGGTCTTGAACATTTATCCCGAAGGCGAACGCTCCTACGACGGCCACCTCCACGAATTCAAAAAAGGGGCTGCCATCCTCTCAATCGAACTCGGCCTGCCCATCCTCCCTGTCGCTATCGACGGGGCACACAAAGTCTGGCCGCGCGGCACCTACCGGCTACGTCCGGGCAAGGTAAAGATCCGATTCGGCGAGCCGATCTTCCCCAATTCGGCTCTCACAAACGGCCAGCGGGCAAGAGGATCGGATTACGCAGAGCTGATCGGTGAACTAAGGTCTGACATCGCCAAGATGATCGGCGAAATGCGGAGGTAATGGAAACTCCGGCGTTTTTCTGCTAAATTAAGCCACATAAAAAATATGCCATCAACAGCAATCATCTTCGGCGCGATACTTATACTGATCGGCGTCATCGGCTACATACTAAGCGTCGTCAACAACAATCCAAGTATGACGGCAATGATACCTGCGATCTTCGGGGTCGTTCTGGCGGGGCTTGGCTTCGCATCGCGTGCGAAAGAATCTCTGCGAAAACACCTGATGCATGCAGCCGTGCTGGTCGCATTGCTTGGCTTTGTCGCCACAGCCGCCCAACTCGTAAGAAAGATCGATTCGCTGGCATTCACGCCGGCCGTCATCTCTCAGCTCGCAATGGCGACCGTGTGTTTTGTCTTCGTAGTTCTGGCTGTTAGATCATTCGCCGCGGCACGTCGCGCGAATGAGTAGCCG
>JACDAK010000308.1 GCA_013695495.1 Blastocatellia bacterium
GAGTTATATAAATATCGTGACCTGCTCCTTACGTTAACCGCTCATCGGGTCAAAGTACGATACAAACAATCGATCCTCGGCGTGGCGTGGGCGATTGTTCAGCCGTTCTCGTTGATGCTCATTTACACGCTGATCTTTACGTATATCGCCCGCGTGCCCATGACGGGAACAACGCCGTATCCGATCGTGCTCTACAGCGCTTTGCTGATCTGGACATTTTTCTCTACAGCGTTAACCTCCGCCACTAATGGTTTGGTAAGCCACACCCACTTGGTAACCAAGGTTTATTTTCCGCGTGAGATCCTTCCGTTGTCGTACGTCTTGGCAGGTCTATTTGACCTATTGATCGCGTCGCCGATACTAATCGGTTTGATGATCTATTACGGCGTTCCGATCTCAATCTACGCGCTATACGCGATCCCGATCGCATTAATCCTCACTGTTGTCTTGACGTCGGTCTCTTTAGTACTTTCAGCTGCCCAAGTTCATTTTCGTGACATCGGAATGGCGCTGCCGTTGGTTCTACAGATCTGGATGTTCGCATCGCCGGTCGTGTATCCGCTCAGCGCGGTACCCGAGCGGTTCCGCGCCTGGTACCTCCTCAATCCGATGGCAGGTATCGTCGAAAACTTCCGTCGCGTATTAGTTGAGGCGGCTCCGCCAAACTTCGCCGAGCTGGGAATTGCAGCTCTGATAGCAGTCGTATTCTTGCCGATTGCTTACATCATCTTTAAGCACACAGAGGCTAAAATTGCGGACGTAATCTAACTATGATCGACCTAAAGTTCGCAAATGTTTCTAAGCGCTACCGCATTCGGCAGGATTCGGTTGCTCACCCGTCGGAAGGTCGCCTAACTCGAACACTCAAAGGGATGTGGAAACCGCGTAAAGAATTCTGGGCGGTTCGCGACGTGTCATTTGATGTAGAACGCGGTGAGGTTCTCGGAATTATCGGCCACAATGGCGCAGGTAAAAGCACTATTCTTAAAATGCTTGCGAGCATTACGCCTCCGACCTCCGGCGAGATCATCATCAACGGCCGTCTTTCAGCGTTGATCGAAGTGGGCTCGGGCTTTCACCCCGAATTGACCGGCCGTGAAAATATTTTCTTGAACGGATCGATTCTCGGAATGACGCGGAGAGAGATTGCTACAAAGTTAGAGAGGATTGTCGAATTCGCCGGCATTCAGCAGTTTGTTGACACCCCCGTGAAGCGGTATTCCTCCGGAATGTATGTACGCCTAGGTTTTTCGATAGCCGCCCATCTGGATCCGGACATCTTGCTTCTCGACGAGGTCCTCGCAGTTGGCGACGCAGCGTTCCAGGCAAAGTGCCTCAAGCGTATCGCCGAATTGAAAGAATCAGGGACGACCATCGTCTTCATCTCTCACGACCTCGGAGCGGTGGAACGGGTATGCAGTAGAGCAATTCTTTTAGACCGCGGCGAGATAGCAGCAGTTGGCACAGCCAACGATGTGATCACGAAGTATCAGCGCGCGGACCGGAGCGCCGCTGTGCGGACGTCTCCAGAAGCGCACAAAAATGCCTCCGAACGAGAGGTAGAGATAACATCGGTCGAATTCTATGATGGTGATGGCCGCGCGGTATCGGCCGTCAGAACAGGTGAGGAGTTAATAGCGAGGTTAACATACAGATGTGATGTCCCGGTAAAAGACGCTGTTTTTGAGTTTTTCGTCCTCACATTGAGCGATCAACTCATTTGTCATTTCGTGTCGGATCCCGAGGAAGTTGGTACTGAGATCGATCGTGGAGTAGGCCTGATTGAAGTTAAGTGTGAAGAGTTTGGCCTACATCCTGACATCTATTATGTTGATGTGACGATAAGACATGCCACTTCGCCCCCAGGGTCCGACATCGATTGGCGACATCGGTTCAAATCGTTAAGGGTCGACCCGGGTAAGCAAACCCGTGGAATCTTCTATCTTCCCCATACCTGGAGCGGACCAACACCCCTTAACCCTTCGTCGCTCGAAAACAGCCAGCAGCACAGCGAAAACGATCCGAATCCATCGATGGCCGGTATTGTGAAGGTAAGCATGAACTGAGTTGCGAGCCGAGCTTTAGTACACCCACGCGGTTGACTCGGATGTATAATTTCGGACGGTCATGCAACGCACTTTCTGGCGTACTCTCCGAATATGTTCAACTCCGGCATCTATATTTATATTGCTTTAGTGAGCGGATATGACAAGTAGCGAAAAAGTAACCTGGTTGTTGCCCGTCAAGAACGGAATGCCGTATATACGAGAGACCTTGGCGTCGATTTACGATCAAACGTACCGAGATTGGGAAATAATTGTTTGGGATAACGGATCCACCGACGGAACGCTAGAAGAACTCAAGAAATGGATTCCCGGTAAACTGCCCGGTAAAATTGTTCGCGACAGGCCCCTTAGTCTCGGTCGCTCGTTGGCTGCGCTAGTTGAAATGGCTTCAACCGACCTTTGCGCCCGGATAGACGCTGATGATCTTTGTCATCCTGAACGGCTTGAAAAGCAGGTAGCCTTCATGCGGGAAAATCCGCAGGTTGGCCTACTGGGAACCCGATTCGAGAGGGTTGATCCCGAGGGCAAGCCGCTCAGTCTGGTCCTGAATTCGCCATACGACGACGCAGATCTGCGATGGAATCTCCGCTGGGGGAACGGGATTTGCCATCCGTCGGTGATGTTTAGGCGCTCAGCAGTATTAGCTGCAGGGAATTATCATGACTGTATGCCATACGAAGATTACGATCTTTGGCTGCGAATGTCGACGATCACCGAAGTGGGCCTGGTTCCGGAGGTCCTGCTGAAATATCGCATTGTTCCGACCGGTGTCATGGGCGGCGGCAGCATCGACCCAAAACCAGCCATTAACAAAGGAGCAGGCAAAAATGCATCTATTTTATTCGGTGACATGGATCCGTCTGCCGCACTCAAGATCAGAAACCGGGTCGCTCATGACCGGCAAAACACTGAGCCTGCAAAATTACGCCACTTGATCGATCACAGGCGTGCCGCCGCCTCTGCTGCTCTTTCAGTCGGCAAGCCGCCATCGTATTTCCGCAATACCGATCTTTATCTAGAGCAAATGCGCTTTCTGATGTTTACGTGGTTGAAACAACACCTTTGGGGACGCACGGTCGTAAGGATGGGAAGGTCAGTTCACAGACTCACTTCTGCGAGACCGGACAGGTAAGAGGCGGATCTTCGTAGACGATGGGTGGAACCGAAGACGCGGATCTCCACACGCGGCTCTGGAAAGCTGGAAAAAAAGGGTTATATATCCCAGAGTTGTTTCTGTACCACAAAGTCGAACCACATCGGCTAACAAAGCATTATCATCGAAAATGGCATACCGGTCACGGGGCCTACTATGCAATAATGAGGGAAGAATCAATTGAGGAATCAACTCTACGGTTGTTTGACATACCCGGCTGTATCTTTAATGAAAGTGCGTCAAGCTTTTTTAGGATGTTCGCGCTCCTCATTAAGGGCCGACGCGACGAAGCCTTTTTATACGAAACGAAACTTCACTTCGGTTTAGGCTTTATGCGGCAGCGCTTTACAGATTTCCGCACTCTTAGCTCCTCGTCCATCGCTACACAAATATTTTCGACTACACGTTCAGTGTTCACTCGAATTACTGGATATTTCTTTCCACAGAGGAGGGGTGATCGTGCCAAATAGAATGAAGTCGAGTGCGACCAAAAACAAACAGCCAATTCGAATTGGTCACGTGATAACTGGAATAATCGCTCGGGTGGCTGATCAGAAGGATTACGAAACCTTGGCGAAGGCGGCCGCTCGGGTCATTGCATTCGATTCGGATGTTCGGTTTCTAATAGTTGGAGACAATTCTAGAGGGGAAACCTACCGTCGACACTATGAGAAAGTCCAGAAGCTTCTGGACGAGCATGGAGTTGCTGAAAATTTTATATTTACTGGGCATCAGGATGAATGTCATCCCGTTTCTAGATGTAATGGATATATTCGTCTTGAGTACTCATAGCGAGGGACTGCCATTGGTTATACTGGAGGCAACGGCTCAGGCAAAACCGGTAATTGCAACAAGGGTTGGAGGTATCCCTGAGATAGTCGAACACGGTCAAACTGGTCTTCTATACGAACACAAAGACTCCGCAGCATTGGCCGAGCACATACTCCATCTTCTAAACAACAGAGATTTGTCGAAAGAGCTTGCGGAAGCAGGTCGCACGGCCATATGTTCGCAATTGCTAGATCTCCATAAAAAAGAGAAAGACATCGATGTAGAACGTCTTAGGTCACTGCGATTTTCACCTCCTCGGCGAGCGGGCGAGTTCAAAGAGCCAAAGTACCACTCCTGGGTAAACTGCCATTAGCGCGATGACAAAGGTTAATTTCCGTGTTCTTCGAATTTTGTTAGCATGAACAAAGCACTTTCGTGCGTCATCGAACCTGCGCTGGCGCAGATGAGCTTTACCCTTTTCGATTAGCATTTGAGCCTTGCACCGTTTGTGCTGCGTCGCCCAGGCCTGCATTTCTTCGGGTATAAGCTCATACTTCTCATGGACAAATTCCAACGCGTCAACGCTGCGTTCGGCGGACGCAATCTCATTGCCGGTTAAACCGGTCGAGCGCACCCGGTATCTCAGTAAGGCCATTTTCTGGTAGTCGATTTTAGTACCTCGCTTCGCCAGGCGGAACCACATGTCAAAGTCCTCAGTGCGACCTGCTCTAGGGTCAAACAGTTCAGCCTGAATTATTGCTTCGCGCAAGCATACAGTCCCGGAAGTAATGACATTACAGGATCCGTTCAGAAGACTCGAGGTGGTCACCGGACCTGTCGAAGGTGCCCTATCCATAAATGTCCCATATTTGATTCCATTTTCATCGAAAAGATAAGCGTCGCAGTAGGCCATCGTGTGGTTGCCTTCCTCAAGAAACCTTAATTGTTTTTCAAGATACTCGGGTTGCCAGATGTCATCGCCGTCCAGAAATGCTATGTATTTACCACTTGCTGCGAGTATCCCCCTGTTACGCGCGGCGGCGGCACCCAAATTCTCTTGCTCTAAGAAAATGAGATCACCCAGAAAGGGCTCTACCTCCGCCTTTAGGGCTTCGGAATCGCTGGAACCGTCATTTATTAATATCGTCTCGAAGTCCCTATAGCTTTGAGAGCGTATCGATTCGAGCGTCTCCGCTATAAACGGTGAGACATTGAAAGCGGGAACGATGATACTAAACATCGGGGCCTGATGACCGGATTTTCGTTCAGTGCGAGCGGCATCGTTTTCTGATCCGCCGCCGGAAACTATTTGTGTATAGAAGCTCACCGATTCGGCTCCCATCGAACATAACGTTCCCCGCTCAAAAACTTGAAAAGTCCAACGGCCGAGGAGAGATTTGCTAACACGAAGTACAAAGAAGCGGATAAAAGCTTCGACCTGATCGCTCGCCGTTCTAACAGGTAAGTCAGAGCGGCCAAGAGATAGAACCCAACCTGAAGTGCGAGCAAGGCGGCGTACATTCTCGAAAAGTTTGCCAAAACTGCTGTGGAGATGAAGATGGTGACAAGAAAAATGGGAACTAGATAACGCAGCAACTTATGTGAGAATAACTGTACAGCAAAAAAACCACTCTTGAAGGGATTCAACATGTCCCTATTTCGCCACAAGTCGGTAAAAGTCTGCGAGATGATTCTCACCCGCATCTGAAATTCTTTATCTGTTCGAGTATTGGTATCCTCAGTACAAACTGCCGCAGGTTCGTAAACCGAACGCAGGCCTTGCCGATATAATACGGTGCAGATTAGGAAGTCTGAGCATGCTTCGGGATACATTGGGATGTAAGCAGACCTGCGTACGGCGTAGAGGCAGCCGGAGACGCCGATCAACGAACACGCTGCGCTTTCGCTCGTTTTAATGAACGTTTCATACCCCCAATAGCTTTGAGTACCCTTTCCTACGGTCGCTTCATCTTTGTTCACATACACTAAACGTCCCGCCACACAACCGACCGATGAATCAGCAAAGTTGGGCAACACGACCTCAAGTACATCCGGCTGATACATCGTGGTTGCGTCGGAAAACAATATGATCTCGCCTCGCGCTCTCTCTACCGCTTTGTTTTGAGTATATGTCTTGCCAACCCGGCCTTCTTGCCGAAACAACTCGATCCCTCGATTCTCAAATTCCTTCACTATTT
>JACDAK010000311.1 GCA_013695495.1 Blastocatellia bacterium
CCCAAATGTAACTGTCAAACGAGCGAAATTGTTTCTGCGTTTCGAGAAACGCTTTCGCATTGCGAACAGCCGATGCGATTTTCAGCCGGTTGCGGACGATGCCGTCGTTCTCCATAAGCTCCGCACAGCGTACTTCCGAATATCTCGCGACCCGAACCGGATCAAAACCGTCGAATGCTTCACGATACGCCTCGCGTTTTCTCAAGATCGTGTCCCAGCTGAGCCCGGCCTGTGCGCCTTCTAAGATCAACAATTCAAAGAGCCCTCGGTCGTCGTGCAGCGGCACGCCCCATTCTGCGTCGTGATATGCGATCGCCAATTCGTTCTTCGCCCATCCGCAGCGATTCGTTTCTGCCATTATTTTACGACGCTCGCCGTCTGCACTTCCGAGCTGACCGCCGGAAATCCAAACTCGAGCATCACCCTTTCAGCTTGCCGAATGTGCCTGCGCTGATGTGCCGCGATTATCCAGCCCCGTGAACTTCGCACGCACTCCGGCAGTGATCTCATCGAGTTCTGACGTAACGGCCGCAACCTTCTCGTTCATCTTCTTAATTTCTCAACGGCTTGCCCGTTTTGAGCATTGCCGCTATTCGCTCCTGTGTTTTCCGCTCTCCACAAAGCGATATGAAAGCTTCCCGTTCCAGATCGAGCAGGTGATCTTCCGAGACTCGCGACTGATGATTCAGGCTGCCGCCGCTCATCACACCCGCGAGCTTGCGCCCGATGTGCTCGTCATATTCCGAGATGAACTGAGCCTGTTTCATCATATGAAGCGCAAGCTTCATCGCCGCGAGAGCTGATTCACCCAGCACCAAAATGTCCTCACGCGGCACCGGCGGAACATAACCTGCGGCGTCCATATTCAGCACGATCTGCTTAGCGTCCGCTATCAACCGGTCGCCGTTCATCGAGATCGAATCGACGTCACGGAAAAATCCCCACGCCTTCGCTTCCTGAGCCGATGTGGCCACTTTGCCCATCCCGATCATCTCAAACGTTTTCTTAAGGAAGCTCAGCGGGTCCGCATCCGGCGCCGTCGCAGCCGCGTCCATCGCACGCATCGTCATCTCTTTCGTACCGCCGCCCGCCGGGATCACACCGACGCCAACCTCGACCAACCCGATGTATGTTTCCGCCGCCGCACGCACCCGGTCGCCGTGAATGGAGATCTCGCAACCGCCGCCAAACACCATCCCGAATGGGGCCGTCACGACCGGCTTTGCCGAATATCGCAACCGCATCACCGCTCTCTGCAGCCCGCGGACCATCATATTGATGTCGTCCCACTCTTCTTCCTGCGCCGCGAGCAGCAGCATCATAAGGTTGGCACCGACCGAGAAATTCTCGCCCTGATTGCCGACCACGAGTCCTTTAAAATTCTTTTCGACCTCGTCGATGGCAAAGTTCATCATCTGAACCGTATCCGCCCCTATAGAGTTCATCTTGGAATGGAACTCAAGGCAAGCCACGCCGTCGCCGATGTCGATAAGCGACGCACCCGGATTCGACTTAATCACTCCCGTCCGGTCCTTGACCCACTTGAGAAGGAGCACGCCCGGCCGATCAGGCATTTTCCTGTACTCGCCGCCGACCAGATCATAGAAGTAACGGTCGCCCTTTTCATCTTTATAGAAATGCTCGGCGCCTGACGCGAGCATCCTCTCGATGTTCTCCGGGATCGGCTGGCCCTCATTCTTCATCCGCTCGACCGAATCCTTCAACCCGATCGCGTCCCAAGTCTCGAAGATTCCGATCTCCCAGCCGAACCCCCATTTCAGCGCGTTGTCGACCTCAACGATCGTGTCGGCTATTTCCGGGATCCGATTCGCCGCATACCGACAGGTCCGCGACGTAGTTTTCCACAGAAACTGGCCGACCTTATCATCGCCCATCATCAGTGTTTTGATACGCTTCGGCATATCTTCCACCGACTTAGCAGCGTCGAGCGAGGCAAAGCGGGATTTTTCCTGAGGCTTGTACTCAAAGGTTTCGAAATCAAGTTCGAGTATCTCGGTTTTCCCTTCGGCGTTCTTCGTCTTCTTATAAAATCCGCCTTTGGTCTTGTCGCCGAGAAGGTTGCGTTCCAGCATTTGCTCTATCGCTCCGGGCAGCTGAAACACTTCGCGGTCTTCGTCATCGGGAACCGCCGGATAAAGATTCTTATTCACGTGAGCGAGCACATCCAGCCCGACCAGGTCCGCCGTTCGGAACGTTGCCGACTTTGCGTGCCCGATCGCCTTTCCGGTCATTTGATCGACCTCGGTCGGCGTGAACCCCATCTCCAACATTTCATGAACCGTCGCCATCATCCCGAACGTTCCGATCCGATTCGCGATGAAATTCGGCCGATCCTTCGCCGGCACCACGCCTTTCCCAAGTCGCTGATCAAGGAACCCCGACACCTTGCAAGCGACTTCACCGCTCGTTCCCGACCCCGGAATGATCTCGACAAGCTTCATATACCGGGGTGGGTTAAAG
>JACDAK010000351.1 GCA_013695495.1 Blastocatellia bacterium
CTGGGTGCATATTTCGCCTGGACGGGGTGGCACGAAGAAGAAAAACTCGTCGAACACGACGGCTTCGACAGTGCAAATCGAATCCGTTTTATGGGATGGTCCGGCCTCATTTTGAGCGCCCTCTTCGCCCTCGGGATCATCGTTCAAGAGATTCCGACGTGGATCGTTGGGCCATGCGTAGGAAGATGATAAAACTCGCTTCTTCACAATCAGTAGCGTTACTTCTGCTCGTGGCGGCGGCACCCGTCCTTGCGCACGAGGGCCGGCCTCATAGTTATGCAGACGCTATGCGCTATTGGGGTGCCGACCCGCTAACCATGGCCGGCCTAACAATCTCCGCAATATTTTACACGGTCGGATTATACCGCATCTGGTCAACCACCGCCGTCGGCAAAGGGATCCGCCGCTGGGAAGCAGCAGTTTTCGGCATCGGCTGGCTCTCATTGTTCGTCGCTCTCGTTTCACCGGTCCATGCCCTAAGCAGCGTACTGTTCTCAGTGCATATGACGCAGCACGAGATCTTAATGCTGGTATCCGCACCGCTCATGGTACTCGGCCGGCCAGTGGTCGCATTTCTCTGGGCCATGCCTGTACGGCCGCGCGAAACGATCGCGGACATCAGCCGCAACCCCACAGTGCGATCCGCGTGGCGAAAGATATCAAACCCCATGGCCGCGTGGCTGATCCATATGGTCGCACTCTGGATCTGGCATCTTCCCGTGCTGTACGAAGCAGCGGTTGGCAACCAGTACATCCATTTCCTGCAGCACTTTAGCTTTTTCGGATCGGCGCTTTTGTTCTGGTGGGCCCTCATCTACGGCCGCCAAGGCTTGCTCGGTTACGGCGCAGCGGTCCTTTACGTTTTCAGCACCGCCGCTCACAGCGGCCTCTTAGGTGCTCTGCTCACATTTGCTGGAGTCGTCGTTTACCCTACTTACGCAGAAACGGCCCCCGCCTTCGGTGTCACGGCTCTCGAAGATCAACAACTTGGCGGTCTGATCATGTGGATACCGGCAGGTGTTCTTTACACCATCGCAGGCTTGGCACTACTTGCCGGATGGCTTCGTGAGGCTGAGTCAATGGCGGTGCGCGAGATGGCAAAGCGTTCAAGGTTAGTGGAGGTGAAGAATGGATAAGCGCCGGTACATCCGTTGGTCTAAGTTGGCCCTCATCGGCGTTGGCCTGAGCATCGGACTCTCATTCGCCGGGTGCGACCGTGATGATCACCGGGCGATCCGCGCGATCACCGGCGGCGAACCCGAACGGGGCCGCGTTTTGATCAGAACGCTCGGCTGCGCCACATGTCATATCGTGCCGGGTGTACGCGACGTCGAAGGCCTCGTCGGTCCGCCGCTCGAACGCATCGCGAGCCGCGCTTATCTAGCCGGACGCATCGAGAACACGCCTGAGAATATGCTCCGGTGGATACGATTTCCCAAATCCGTCGACCCTGAAACCGTGATGCCTCAGATAGAAATGACCGAACAAGACGGCCGTGACATCACGGCATATCTGTACACGCTTAGATAACAACCTATGACAAAAACAGTGATTCTGATCTTCGTTCTATTGGCATTGGTAACTCCCGTGTTCTCTCAGGTACATGTGGGAACACTACGGGGCGTTGTCATGGACCAGTCCGAAGCACTGATCGTCGGCGCTGAGGTCCGCATTGAAGATTCGCTCAGCGGATTTCACGCAAACTCTAGAACCGACGAGCGTGGCGAATTCCGCTTCGATAATCTTTACTACGGGATCTTCACGCTTCGCGCATACGCTGACGGCTTCAGCCCTGGGATTACTTCCGTGGAAATTCGATCGAATGTCGTCGTCCGTCAGCATATTCGTCTTAATGTCGGACCTGCGGTCGCAAAGGTCGACGTGGCGACGTCTCCCGACGTCCTGATCGATCCTCAGCAAACTTCAACCTCAACAAGACTCGGCGCGCTACAGATCGATCATGCCCCCGGCGTCGTTCGCAGTCAGGATCTCTATCGGCTGCTTGGCACTGCGGGCATAACAACCCAAAACAACGGACTCCTTCACCTCCGCGGTTCCGAGGACGGAATTCTCTACGTTGTTGACGGCGTCCCCACTCGAGACCGCATTGATTTAATATCTGCCGGCGGATTCGATCAAGATTCGATCCGTTCGCTTCAACTGATCACAGGCGGATTTCCGGCAGAGTTCGGTGGCCGCAGCGGTGCCGTCGCGGTCATTCAAGCCAATTCCGGAATCAATAGCAATTTTGCGGGGCGATTCAGCGGCGGCGTGGGTGATTATCGTACCCAAGACGTAGGGGGATCAATCGCATACGGATGGGGCAATCGGTTCGGCATCTTTGCGGCGGGCTCAGGAAACCGGTCCGACCGCTTTCTCGATCCCGTGGTGGAAGACAACTTCAACAATCGCGGTCGCCGCCGAAGCCTCAGTTTCAGGGCAGACTGGCATCCGACGAATCATGACCTGATTTTCTTCGATCTCCGCGTTGCGGGAACCGATATGCGTGTCACGAACAACGTCGTTCAGGAGCAATCCGGCCAACGCCAAACGCAACGCCTTCGTAACGACGCCGAGTCCGTTTCTTGGCAGCGCATCTGGGACGCTGACACTGTAACGAACCTGGTCTTTTTTCGGCGAAATTATACCAGCGAGCTGTCCCCGAGCCTTTTCGACATTCCTATCACCGCAACGCAAGATCGCGGCCACACACGAAGCGGGCTGATCGGCAGCTATTCCCGCTCCACCCGGGGGCACGATATTAAATTCGGCTTTGAGGCCTCGCGTGTCCGCTTGCGTGAGTATTTCTCGTTTGCCATCACCGATGCAGACATTGCCGACGATATGGAGATCAGTGATGCGGCTCAGGAGTTCACGCCCGAAAATCCCTTTGTTTTTCAAGATGCGACAAGAGGAAGTTACGCCGCTCTCTACGCCCAGACGCGTTTCGAGCCCTTCCGCAATCTGTCGCTTAGCCTCGGTATTCGTGTCGACAGTTCCAATTTGCTGACCGCCGAATCGCAGGTCAGCCCGCGAATCGCGGTTGCTTATGTCGTCCCGCGAGCCCAAACAGTCATTCGCGCCTCGTTCAATCGTCTTTTTCAACCGCCGCAGTTGGAAAACCTCCTGCTTTCTGATTCGCCTCAGGCACGAGCCCTCTCACCCTTCCTCGAAGATACCGACGGCGGCGCCCGCGTCAGTGCAGAAAGAGTGAGCGCGTATGAGATCGGCGCTACTCAGAGGCTCACAAACTTTGCCCGTCTTGACCTGTCGCTCTGGCAACGCAACTTCGTCAACTACGCCGATCCGAACGCCTTCTTTTCTACCACTATTGTGTTCCCAAACACAGTCAAAGAAGGCTACGCATACGGCGCAGACGTTCGCCTCGGCATTGCCGAATACCGCGGATTCTCAGGCTACGCAAGCTACGCCAACGGCACCATACACCAGATCGGCCCGGTAATCGGCGGACTTTTTCTAACAGACGAGTTCATTGAGATCGGCGAAGGCACTCGCTTCGTGCCGGATCACGATCAGCGCAACGTCGTTGCTTTTGCCGTCACCTATAGGGCTCCTCGTTCCGGATGGTTCATGACGTTCGGCGGAAGGCACGAGAGCGGAGTGCCGCTGGAAGTCGAGGACGACCGGCTGGTCGATCTGATGGATACGCCGGGTGCTGATCTGGTCAATTTCGAGCGGGAGCGAGTCCGGCCATGGACAGTGTTTGATCTGCAAACGGGTTGGCGATTTCAACGCAGCGATCGCCGAAGTTTAAGACTAGAACTGAACCTGCTCAACATTTTCAACACGCGCTTTGCCTACAACTTTGGGAGCCCATTCGAGGGAACCCACTTCGGTCATCGACGTATGATCGGCGGTCGCGCAACCGTCGATTTTCGGTGACAAATATTACATATGGACTAAGGGAGGAATAATTAATGATCACATTAAACGACGCGGTCAGGATGATCAATGCCGCACAAGACAAAGCAGAAGAGATAAGCCAGCCGATGAATATCGCCGTTGTCGACGAGGGCGGCAACCTTGTCGCTCACGTTCGAATGGATAACGCGTGGGTCGGCAGCGTGGACATCGCCATCAACAAAGCTTGGACATCTCGCGCCTTTGATATCTCAACCGCCGAACTTGCCAAACTCAGCCAATCGGGCCAGGACTTTTTCGGGATTCACACCACGAACAACGCCCGAGTTGTGATATTCCCTGGAGGCTTGCCACTAAAACGCGGAGGAAAAGTAGTCGGAGCGATCGGGGTCAGCGGCGGAATGGCCGACCAGGATGCCCAGGTCGCACAGGCAGGGGCCGACGCGATCGAAGGTTGATCGAAGGAGAAGGCATATCGACTCAGATCGGTCCAAAAACAATCCGGCCGTTGTGGTGGTGATGGTTGCCGTCACAGCGGTCGCATTCTACTTGTGCTATTTGGTGGCTCAGCCCTTTTTGGTGCCGCTGATTTGGGCTCTCGCACTCGCCGTCCTCGTCTTTCCGTTCTACGAATCTATCGAACGCTATATCAAAAGTCCCAACATCGCGGCTGCACTCGCCACGCTGTTCGTAGCAATCGTGATCGTCGGTCCTATAGTGCTTCTCACGCGCCAAGTTGTGAACGAGATCTGGCAAAATGCTGAGGTTGTGAGCAGCCAGCTCGAGAGCGGTGAATGGCATCAACAGTTCACCGAAAATGAGATGGTCGCGGGCGCCACCGGGTGGATACGCGAACGTGTTGACCTCGCTGACCCCATCAGCCAGCTAACCGGCATGATCCCCGGAATAGCTACGCTTTTCCTCTCCGGCTCGATTTGGTTCGTATTCCAGTTGTTCATCGCTTTCTTCGCCTTATTTTTCTTCTTTCGCGATCATGGAGAGATTCTAAAGAGCGTGCGCCGGCTGATCCCGCTTTCGTCCGACGAAACCGACGCGATCTTCGAACGCATCGACGATACGCTCCATGCGACGGTATTCGGCGAGGTATTCATCGCTTTCCTTCAGGGAGCCATGGGTGCATTCGCCTTTTGGCTGGTAGGCATCCCCGGCGCCATCTTCTGGGGCTTTGTCATGGGAATTCTCGGTTTCCTTCCGGCGATCGGCACTTGGCTTATCTGGCTTCCCGCCGCGATCTATTTAATGTCGCAGGGTTCCTGGGCGTGGGGCATTTTCCTAATTGCCTGGGGACTACTTATCATGACCGGACTGACGACTGTGATATATCCCAAACTCGTCGGCAACAGGCTACATTTACACACCCTGCTGGTGTTTGTCGCGATTTTAGGCGGAGTTTTTGCGTTTGGTACCGTCGGCATAATCGTTGGCCCTACCGCGGTCGCGATCAGTCTCTCGCTGATCGACATCTGGAAAAAGCGTATCGGCCGACCCGATGATGAAACCGCCGCAGAGGCTTAGCCTATTATGAAACTACAAAGATTCGCCTTAGTCATCCTCGCATGTGTCGCGGCAGCGGCGTGCGCGTCCCGTTCCGGCGCACCTCTTGTTTACATTTCAAACGAACGAGCAGGCACCATCAGCGTCATCGACAGTGGTACCGATGAAGCCGTCGACACCATTCATGTCGGCGGACGTCCCCGCGGAATCCGCATTAGCCCTGACGGCTCACGCATCTATGTCGCGGTCAGCTCACCCATGAACCGCAAATACAACCACGAGGAGAACAAGATCGTCGCCGTCGACACCGCCAGCGGTAAGGTCGTCGCACGTTACGAGGTCGGGACCGACCCGGAACAACTCGCCATCTCAACCGACGGCAATTTCCTTTATGCTTCTAACGAGGATGCCGGAACAGCGACTATCGTCGATGTCCGCACGAATGAACTGCTCAAAACCTTGGTCGTGGGAATCGAACCCGAAGGCGTGACCATTAGCCCCGATGGCAAATGGGTCTACATTATGGCAGAGACCAGCAACACCGTTTCGGTCATCGATACCGAGGCGATGGAGGTGGTCAGCACCTTCGCCGTTGGCCACCGTCCACGTGACGCCGCATTTTCACCTGACGGCTCGCGTGCCTACGTGACCGCCGAACTCGGCAAAGTCATGTCAGTAGTGGACGTCTCGCGGCACGAGGTCATCGAAACCGTCCCGCTGATCAACGACGCGTCTTCGCTGCCCGTCGGCGTAGTGGTCTCTCCCGACGGCAGCCGCATCTATGTCGCGAACGGACGTCACAACTCCGTATCCATCATAGATGCCGAAACGTTCGAAATGCTCGAAACGGTACCTGTAGGAAGTCGCGTATGGGGAATCGGATTAACCCCTGACGGTTCAAAGTTATACGCGGGAAATAGCCTCTCGAATACGGTCTCGGTGATAGATACCGCAGCTATCAGAGTAATCGCAACTATCACGACCGGCGACGGCCCGTGGGGCGTGGCCATTCGTCCTTAGTGAATAGCAGAATCGTTTAGCAGATCGACCGCGTGCTGCAAAATCGGCGCGATCACATCGAAACATTCCGACGCTCCCTTTGGCGAGCCCGGAAGATTCACTATCATCGCCTTCCCGCGAATCCCCGCTATTCCCCTCGATAACATCGCTGTTGGAGTATTGATCAGCGATACGGCCCTAATCGCCTCCGCGATTCCAGGAGCCTCGCGTTCGATCACCGCCCGGGTCGCTTCCGGAGTATTATCACGGGGAGAGAAGCCTGTGCCGCCCGTCGTCAATATCAAATTGATCTCAGGATCACTCGAAAGCGAAAACAGCACCTCACGTATCTCAAGCAGATCGTCCGTTACGACCACCCGCTTAACCACTTCGGCGCTCATCGCTAGCAACTTGCCCACCAACACGGTTCCTGACGCGTCATCTTTAGCTTCGCGCGTGTCGCTCGCCGTCAGAACTGCCGCTTTGATCTTCGTCTTTCCCATCTCAGTTAACCAGCAGTCGCCGCAATCTTCTCCACATTCCTCCGCCTTCTACTATAAAGCACACTCAGCATCACACCGAAGACGACCATCAGCATTCCGCCGATCGATGATAACGTCTGCCCCTCACCAAAGATGATCCATCCAAAGGTCACGGCATAGATCAACCCTGTGTAATTTACGATCGCCACTCCCGCAACGGCCTCCTTCTGCAGCGCAATGGTAAGAAACCACTGACCAAGCTGTGAGAAAATGCCGATCATCAGCAGATAGAGCCAGTCCCACCCTGTAGGCATTCGCCAACTAAAAAACAAACTTATGAACCCGACCAACACCCCCACCAGCTGAAAATGAAGAACCACCGTTAGCGGATGCTCTTTCCCTTTCAAACTCCTCACGATGTTGTAGGCCACGCCCGAACCAAGCGCCGAAATGATCCCGATCGTCAGAAAGAACCACGAGATTCGCGGGTCAAACCTTTCGATCAGCAACACGCCTGCAAAAGCTATCGAATAAAATATCCATTGCAGCGGCTTAACCCCCTCTCGCAGCACGAATATCGCAATTATCGTCGTAAAGATCGGTGACAGGTACTGGATCGTCATCGCCGAAGCGAGCGGCATATTCTGAACGGTAACAAAAAACAGGTAGAGGGCCGTCGTTCCGAAAACGCCGCGAAGTAGTAAGAGTGTCGGATTAGATCCACGCCAACTCTCTCCCACTCGCCACAGCCCGATCAAGCAAAATGTCGCCGCCAGTACACAGCGAAAAAAGACGATCTCCATCGCCGGAATATGCTGCACTAACTTCACGAATACATTCGCAAGGGCGAACGAGAACGTTGAGAAAAACATCGCTCGCACGCCGTCCGTGAATACTCTGTTGTCGGGGATCATACGAAGGTCGCTTCAGGGCGCGAGAAGTCTAATCGTAATAGAAATGAGATCCATTCTCAATTACGATCCGCGACCATTCTGCCTTACGGGATTCTCTTAGCGGGGAGCAACGACCGTTCGGGATACCAAATCGGCCTGATACATTCCGAAAGCAATCCGAAGTGGCGTCCGTGCGGTGTCCGCACTCAGCCAAACACGGAGGTTCAGCTGATCCAGTTGCGGATCACCTGTGCTGATGCTGATCTGCTGCGCCGGAACATTCTGCCCTTCAACCATTATCGGCTTGATCTCCGAAGGGCGCAGCGAGAACACATACGTGCGATCGACCCAAAGGACCGCAACACGGGTGTCTTCGGGCGGCGTCATCGGATTCACCGGCGGTCTCAAACTGAAAGAGCGCATTGCATACAGCAGCGACATCATTGAATGCGTACCGACCGGCCCCTCTATCCGCGTCCCGCCCCCGATGCTGATAGCTCGCGAAACCGGATCGAACAACGCCGTCTGGCTAAATCCTGCCAACGCTCCGCGAAACTGCATCTCTGTCTGATGAGGCGAAAGATTTTGTGGGTCGACCTGAGCTCTGATG
>JACDAK010000001.1 GCA_013695495.1 Blastocatellia bacterium
GCCTCATGTTGCTGGGGTCGCGGCTTTGTATCTGTTTTCAAATCCGGGAGCGTCACCTGCGACAGTTGGGAACGCAATAACTTCAAATGCATCGGTAAATAAATTGTCGAGCATTGGAACGGGGTCACCGAATTTGCTGTTGTACTCGCTATTTGTAGGCGGGGGCGGTTCTACGCCGACTCCAACACCGACTCCCACGCCAACTCCGACACCAACGCCCACCGTGAGCCCAACTCCGACGCCAACTCCTTCGACCATCACGTTGAACGTCACAATGACGAAGCAGCAGGGTGTCAATTATGGAAACCTGTCCTGGAGCGGAACGACTTCTTCGGTGGATGTAAAGCGCAATGGCGCGACCATCGCTAGCGGAACGGGGACGAGCTATGTTGACAATCTTGGACGCGGTGGCGGTACTGTGACCTATCAGGTTTGCAATGCCGGCACGACCACGTGTTCAGCTTCCGTAACCAGGTCCTATTAATTAGGACTGGAAAATTCAGCGGCGGAGTCAGGTAACTGGCTCCGCCGTTTTGTTTCTATGGTTTAATCTGGTAAAATTCGCCTTTTGCTTGAGTAATCTAACGTAATGAAAGAGACAGTTTCAACGCAGAAGGCGCCGGGTGCGATCGGCCCATATTCGCAGGCGATAAAGGCGAACGGGATGGTGTTTTGCTCGGGGCAGATCCCTATAGATGTGGCGACAGGGGAGTTTGTTTCGGATGATGTTGCGGAGCAGACGGAGCAGGTTTTGACGAATTTGAGCGCGGTGCTTGAGGCGGCGGGAGCAAATCTTGGGGATGTCGTGAAGACAACCGTGTTTTTGGCGGATATGGCGGATTTCGCGGTGATGAATGAGGTTTACGCGAAATACTTTAGCGAGAACAAACCGGCACGGGCGACGGTTCAGGCGGCTAGGCTGCCGAAGGATGCGAGGGTCGAGATCGACTGCATCGCAGTAGTATAAGCAGCCGATAAATAAAAAGCCAAACGCCGATATTCTCGACGCTTGGCAACCTAAAACGGTACCGCAAACTCAAATATACTTACGCGGCTTTGATAATCTTTCCGGACTTGATGCACCGGGTGCAAACCTTCTGGCGGCCGTTCCCGCCTGCGGGTAGTTTCACACGCACAGACTGCAGATTCGGGTTGAACCGACGCCGGGTCTTGTTGTTCGCGTGAGATACATTATTTCCAAATTGCGGACCTTTACCGCATACGTCACATCGCTTAGCCATAGTAATCGCCTCCAAAAACAGATGAGGTATGAGAAATGAGTTTTGATAAAACTCAAAAACAAGTTTTATAGCAATTTAGACAGACATAGTCAAGTAATGATACAAATTGATACCTTGAAAGGAGCTTTTTCCAACGTGCAAATTTTCAAAAACAGATCTCTTCTTATCTCGATGCTTTCGCTGACGGCTTTGTTTGCCGGAGCATGCGGCGGTGGTACCGACGTGGACGGCCCCAACGGTGTGGACCCGAACGCAACCGCGGCGACAGTTAATGGCAAGGCCATCAAAATGGAAGAGGTGGAACGTGCGATCAAACAACAGGCCCAAGGACAGGAAGCGAGCCTCTCGCAGCTTGAACTTGCGTCGGCCCGACTTCAGGTGCTTCAGGGGCTTATCGAGCAGGAAGTGATGTTTCAAAAGGCCGAAGCCGAAGGCACAATGCCGACGGACGAAGAAGTCAACGGCGAGTATAACAAGCGGAAAGTGGAAAGCGGGATGTCGGCTGAGCAGTTCGATAAAGCGATGGCAGACATGGGGCAGACCGAAGTCTCCGCTAAGGATTTGATCCGCCGCGGCCTTGCCATTCAGAAGCTTACGGACAAAGTCACCGGGCAGATCGCGAATCCGAACGATGGCGAGATCGAGTCGTTCTTCAATTCGAATCGTGACGCGTTCAAGAATCGGCGAGGTGCACAGCTTGGTGCGATCGTTTTTGATCCTCGTGATCTTGGTGAAGGCGACACGACGAAATCTGATATCGAGGCGCAGCAGAAGGCACAGGAGGTCGGGCGGCGTCTGATGCAGGGTGCGGATTTTGCGACTGTAGCCCGAGAGGTGAGCGAAGACCCGGACACTCGATTTCGCGGCGGCGACTGGCGTTATTTCACCGAAGAGGAAATGAGGCAGGCGTTTCCAGAGGGGTTTGCTGAGGCCGTGATGACGAAGCTGGAGGCGGGGCAGATCTTCCCGCAACTTATACCCTTTGAGGGCCGCTATTTGATCATCAAGCTGCAGAGGAAGCAGGAGACGGATGAAGACCGGACGTTGGAATCGACGGGCGTCAGAAAGGAGATCATCGATTTTCTGATCAACTCGCGGAAGCAGCTGCTGGCGGCTTCGTACCAGACGATAGCGATGAACGAGGCCCGGGTAGAGAATTATCTTGCCCGCAAGGTCGTTTCGAATCCGAATGAGCTTAGCGGGGCACGACCGGCACCGCCGGCTAACGCGAATACTGCGGGTAACACCAATACATCAAACATTCAGCTGGAAACGAATTCGGCGGCTAGCACTAACACAACTGGTAATGCGAATGCTGCGGCTAACAGTAACGCGGCCCCGGCGGCGAACGCGAACACTGCGAACGCGAATCAGTAAGATCGGTTAAGGTCGAGAAAAAAGAAGCGGGCCACAGGAAGCACTGACCAGCGTCGATGCTCAACCTGTGGCCTGATTTTCATATATGTTGTTCCGATTAGCAGATATAAGAAAATCCTTCGGCGGGACTGAGATCCTGCGGGGAGTCTCGTTTCAGGTGAATCCGGGCGAGAAGGTAGGCCTTGTCGGGCGCAACGGCGCGGGGAAGACTACGGCGTTTCGGATAATCACGGGGCAGGAGAGTCCGGATTCTGGGGACCTAGTCAAGATCAACGGGCTGCGGCTAGGGCTTCTTGACCAGCATGTGGATTTCGGTGGCGGGGAGACGGTGCATACTGCGGCGCTCTCGGCGTTCAAAGAGGTTCACGATATCGAGGCTCGGATGCGTGAACTCGAAAAGCTGATGGAGACGGATCATTCCGCAACAGTTCTGGATGAGTACGCGGATCTTCAGAGCGCGTTTGAGCAGGCCGACGGATTTACTTATGCGGCACGTGCGGAAGCGATACTTTTCGGGCTGGGTTTTACCACAGAGATGTGGTCCATGGACACGGCCAAGCTTTCGGGAGGACAGAAAAACCGGCTTGGGATGGCAAGGCTATTGCTTTCTGCGTCTGATGTCTTGCTGTTGGACGAGCCGACGAATCATCTTGACGTGAGTGCGGTTGAGTGGCTTGAGGAATTTTTACGGGAATCGGACAAGCCTTATGTCGTCGTCAGCCATGACCGATACTTTCTGGATCGCACAACGAACCGCATTGTTGAACTTGAGAGCGGCAAGGCGGTGACATACAAGGGCAATTATTCCGAGTATTTGAAGGAACGCGAACTTCGCCGCGAACAGCAGCAGCGGGAATACGAGAATCAGCAGGCAGTCATTTCGAAGACGCAGGATTTTATCCGCAAAAATCTGGCGGGGCAGAAAACGAAGCAGGCGAAATCGCGGCGGATAATGTTGGAACGGATGGACAAGATCGAAGCTCTTCCCAGCGAAAAGTCGGGCGGACAGTTTGGGCTGAAACGGGTCGAGCGGACCGGGAACAATGTACTGACGACGGATAAGCTGAAGATCGGATATCGGGAAAATGTTCTGGGCGATAACATTAACTTTTCGCTTTTGCGAGGTGAGGCGCTGGGAATAATCGGCCCGAACGGGACCGGGAAGACGACGCTTCTGAAGACTTTGCTTGGCGATGTGGCTCCGCTGGATGGCGAGATCCTTTGGGGCACCAAAGTGAATGTTGGGTATTACGCGCAGAATTTGGAAGAGCTTGAACCGCGGAACGAGGTGATCCAGGAACTGCGGCGTGTTGCACCGATGGCAGACAATGGAGAGCTGCGTTCATTTCTAGCGCGTTTTCTTTTCATGGGCGACGACGTATTCAAAAAAGTGAGTGATCTTTCGGGCGGAGAAAAAGGCAGATTAGCGTTGGCGAAGCTGATATATTCGCGGAAGAACATTTTGATACTCGACGAGCCGACCAACCATCTCGATATACCTGCACGCGAAGCTTTGGAAGACGCCCTCGCTGAGTATGACGGCACGATCATTACGGTGAGTCATGACCGGTTCTTTTTGGACAAGATCGTGTCCCGGATCGTGGCGTTTGAGGTCGGTGCGAAGGTGCGGGTTTATAACGGGAACTACACGGAATATCACGACTGGCTTACAGAGAAACGGCGGTCGGCCGCTACTTCGGGGGGCAATGACGCTCGCAGGGATCGGCTCGAACCTGAGGCTCCTACCGAGGCTGATCCGACTCGAACAGAGCTTTCGAAGAATCAGCGTGAACAAATAGAAAAGCGCATTTCAGCTATCGAAGCTGAAATCCCTCGGTTGGAGGACGAATTGCGTGAGGTACAAACGGAAATGGGAGCGCCGGATATCGCGGCGGATTTTACGCGTCTTCGCAAGGCGCAGGGAAGGCACGATAAGCTGGAGGCTCAGATCAAAGATCTTTACGCCGAGTGGGAGACGATCACTGAGAAGCTATGATTCGAGCCGGTAATTCGGAGCCTCTTTCGTAATGATGACGTCGTGAACGTGAGATTCGCGTAGTCCGGCGTTCGTTATGCGGACAAAGCGAGCTTTAGTTTGAAGCTCTTCAATGCTACGGCATCCGGCGTAGCCCATGCCGGCTCTGAGGCCGCCGATTAGCTGAGTGACCATGTCGGCGACGGTGCCTTTATAGGCCACCCGACCCTCGATGCCCTCGGGGACAAATTTCGATTCGATCTCGGTACCTTCCTGTGAATACCGGTCGCTTGATCCTTTTTTCATTGCGCCGATCGAGCCCATGCCGCGGTAGGTCTTAAAATTGCGACCTTGGAAGAGGATCACTTCCCCGGGTGCTTCTTCAGTGCCGGCGAACAGCGAGCCGATCATTACACAATCAGCTCCAGCCGCTATCGCCTTAGCCACATCTCCCGAGAACTTGATTCCGCCGTCTGAAATGATGGGTACACCTGACCCTTTCGCGGCCTTGACGCATTCGGCGACTGCGAGTATCTGAGGCACTCCGGCACCTGTTACGACGCGTGTGGTGCAGATCGAACCGGGGCCGATGCCGACCTTTACGGCGTCTACGCCTGCGGATATTAGGTCCTTAGCTGCTTCGGCGGTCGCAACGTTACCTGCGATGAGTTCAACCTCCGGGAACTTTCCCTTCACTCTCTTGATCGCTTCGATGACGCGCGAACTGTGGCCGTGAGCCGTATCGATCACGATGGCGTCGACGCGTGAATTGACGAGAGCCTCCGTGCGCTCGAGGAAGTCGCCGGTTGCTCCGATCGCAGCGGCACAGCGCAGGCGTCCGAAATCATCTTTGGCGGAGTTCGGAAAATTGATCGCTTTTTGTATATCCTTGACGGTGATCAACCCTTTAAGGTGGCCGCCGTCATCGACCACGAGCAACTTCTCGATCCGATGCTCCTGAAGCTTTATCTTGGCCTGGTCGAGAGTGGTTCCGACTGGTACGGTGACGAGCGGTTGCGCCGTCATCACCTGCGAAACGGGGATGTTGAACCGGGTTTCGAATCGAAGGTCGCGGTTGGTGATGATGCCTACGAGAAATCCGTTATCATCGACCACGGGCACGCCACTGATCCTGTAGCGAGACATTATCTCGAGGGCTTCGGAAACAAGAGCGTTATGACCGATGGTGACGGGGTCGACGATCATTCCCGACTCGGATCGTTTAACTTTATCTAACTCTTCGGCCTGCTGTTCGATGGGGAAGTTTTTGTGTATCACACCGATGCCGCCTTGCTGGGCGAGAGCGATCGCAAGCGATGCCTCAGTCACGGTGTCCATAGCAGACGAGCAGAGCGGAATGTTCAATTCGATCCCACGGGAAAACCGAGTCTTCGTATTGACCTCAGCCGGCAACACGTCTGAAAAGGCAGGAACAAGCAGCACGTCATCAAACGTAAGGCCCTCTACGATATCGTCAATCTGCATAACTTACCTACTGTTTAAGCGCCGATATGCGCCGCTCGGAATACAAAAAAGCCCGCACTAATCGGCAGGCACCGCGAACTCTTAGTTAATGAAAGCAATTTCCAAGGGATAGAATATCGGAAAATGCGGCTAATGCAAAACCGTAGTCAGGGAGTTTCCGCCGACGGGGATGGTTTCCCGATGATCAGGGGTGTCGGGGTCGTCTGGCGCTGCGACGTTCGCGGAGTTGAAGGTGCGGTCGGGCCCGACGCCACGGGTTTTGAAATTGGCGAAGGAGAAGGCTTCGGTACCGCTACCGTTCGAGCAGGAGTGGGCTGGGCCGAAGACGTTTCGGCAGGGGGAGTCGCTTCGCTACCGATCGCAAAAGTGCCAGCTTGCCATATCTCGGGGGCATTCGTTTTGTTTATATCGACCGAGATGATGTTGCCGCGGGCAGGAGCCGGAGGCGGAGCGATCTCTTTACCGTTCAATTTGATCTGGACTTTTTCGGCGAACCCTCGGTAATAACTTAGCTGAACGCTTTCGCTGGCCGTAATAGCACGAGGCTTACCCGGTTCGACATTGCCGACCGCACGCTTTCCGTCGACTACGGTTGTGAGGTTTACCGGTTCGCTTATTGCGGCGAATTCCATCGATATCTCGGTGAAGCTTGGGACCGCGGGGTCAGGGGTGGGAACTACAGCCTGGCCATCGGTCACATTTGCCGCGTTCGAATTCGAGGTTAACGTTGGTGACTCGGGCTGGTTCTGGATGTAATTAACGACCCAGAGGAGGCCCGCGGTCATAAGTGCCAAGATGATACCGGCGAAGATATAGGTCGGGATCATCGACCGGCCGCTGTTGTCATCGGTCAAGACTTCAGACCGGTATCTTCGAAGTTCACCCTCAGATTCTTGTGTCGGTGCGACGATGGCGGAATAATCGCGGAGTGCCTCCTGCTCATCAATGCCGATAAACTTGGCGTAAGATTTGACAAAGCCCTTATTGAATATACCGCCGGGGAGCGGCTTGTAATCATCATTTTCGATGGACTCGAGGTATAACGGCGAAATACGCGTCTGCTCCGAGACTTCGCTGATCGATATACCTCGCTCTTCGCGAGCTTGCCGCAATTTTTCACCCAGGCTTAAAGACATGTATTTTATTTTATTCTAGAGACGGTCAAAAACAAGGCATTTTGAATAGTCTGTAAACTTGAAATATAGCCCCCTTAGTTGTTTCATGTCAATCTATTCAGCTGAGTTTTATTGACTTAGCACGGCTTGATAAGGTGGCTTGATGCGTGTTACGTTTAGGGTTCGACAAGTCCGAATTTAATAAGAAATCAGCGAAATGAGAGGAAGCAATTAATGAGTTTAGAAGCGCTCGGTATGGTTGAGACCAAGGGTTTCGTAGGAGCGGTAGAGGCCGCGGACGCGATGGTCAAGGCGGCTAATGTTCAGTTGGTCGGCAAGGAGTATATCGGAGCCGGCTTCGTCACGATATTCGTGCGCGGCGACGTGGGGGCCGTTAAAGCGGCGACCGACGCGGGAGCTGCGGCCGCACGGCGTGTCGGCGAACTCATTAGCGTTCACGTTATCCCGAGGCCGCATAACGAGGTTGAGCGGGTGCTGCCGAAAGGCGGTAATGTCGGGTATAGTCCGGACGAGAAAGCACTCGGCGGCGGCGGTAAAGAGCTTAGCTCGGGCTCCGCGAGCACTACCTCTTCGGATAACGACAAGAACAAGACGCGGACGAAATAACATTCTCCTGAGATCCGGAGTAGTAACGAGCAAGTATCATGGGAGAAAAGGATCTGCTTGCACAACAAGAGGCGCGAGACGCGGTCGAGGCCGCTTACCGCGCCTTTAGTGTTGTTTCGGGCTATGATCAAGCCACGGTTGACCGCATTTGTGGGGCGATGGCTGGCGCGGGCCTGCGCGAGGCTGCCCGGCTTGGGTCGCTTGCTACCGAAGAGACCGGTTTTGGCCGCGAGGAAGACAAAAAAGAGAAGAACCGCTTTGCTGCAGAAGACGTCTGGAATTATTTCAAGGGCTTGAAGACGGTCGGGATCGTCGGCGAAACAGAAGGCGTTGTTGAGATCGCGTCGCCGCGGGGCGTTGTTGCGGCGATCATTCCGTCTACGAATCCCACCTCCACGGCGATCTTTAAGATCATCATTGCGATCAAATCGCGGAATACCATAGTTCTGTCGCCGCATCCGTCGGCTGCTAAGTGCATTGCGGAGACAACAAGAGTGTTGCGGGACGCAGCTATCACCGAGGGCCTGGAACCGGATGCGATCAACTGCCTTTCGAAACCAACGATCGACGGAACGGAAGAGTTGATGAAGCACCGCCGAACGGCCGTGATCCTTGCGACGGGCGGGATCGGGCTGGTGCGTGCCGCTTATTCGTCGGGCAAGCCGGCGTTTGGTGTTGGGCCGGGGAACGTGCCGGCATTTGTGGAGCGATCGGCTAACGTTGAAAAGGCGGTTCGTGACATATTGACGGGGACGTGTTTCGATAACGGGACGATTTGTGCATCTGAGCAATCGGTTGTGGTTGATGCGGCAGTTGCTGGGCGTGTTCGGGAGCAGTTTAAGGCGCAGGGCGGATATTTTCTTCCGAAAGAGGATGCGGAAAAGATCGGACGTATTCTGGTGACTGCAGAGCGGACGCTGAACCCGGCGATCGTGGGGCGTTCGGCCAGCCACATAGCCCAGCTGGCGGGCGTGTCGATTCCGGAGGGCACACGGTGCTTACTGGCGGACTGCGAGGGTGTGGGGCGCGAACACCCATGGTCGATCGAGAAGCTGTCACCAACGCTGGCGTTTTTTGCGGTTGACGGCTTGAACGAGGGGGCGGCGAGGTGCCGTGAGATCTTACAGTTCGGCGGCATGGGCCACACGGCGGGGATGCATACCGAGGATCGGGCTGCAGCGGTCGAATTTGGATCAAAGATGCCGGCTTCGCGGGTGATCATCAATTCTCCGACAACGCACGGGGCGATCGGGCTCTCTACGGATCTGCCGCCGTCGATGACGCTGGGATGCGGTTCATGGGGCGGCAACGTGACATCAGACAACATTTCGCCGCTACACTTGCTGGACATTAAGCGGGTCGCGTTTGAGACGAAGCCTGTAAATAAAATGGCGAAGGAACCACAGGCGGTCCAATCACCGACACCTCGCAAGAGGCCGTCACGTGAAGATATTGCGGCGCTGGTCGATAGCTTTTTGAGTACGAAATTGATAGAGGATTCGGATGAGTCCGCGAGTCCTGCATCCGTATCGGGACCTCCTAGCCCTGCTCCGATGGTAAGCGAGGCGGCGCCGTCACCGGTGAAGACGATAATTCACGAGCTACGGCCGCAATCGTTGACGGAGAATGGGGCGGTGCACGAACCGGTCGATTTTGTCAGTGAGAATGACGTGCGGGATGCGATCGTGAAGGGTGTCAAAATATATATCACAGCGAAGACGATACTTACGCCGTCTGCCCGAGATCTTGGCGAGGAGAAAGAGATTTTCGCACGGATCTGATCAGATGACGAAAGTATTTCCCATATTTCTTCTGTTCTTCATTTTCTGTCTTCCTGTTCAGGGGCAAAACAGTGATGTTCCGGGTAAGGGTGCGGTCGATCTTATGATCGCCGCTGATAATTCGGGATCGTTCCGATTGGTTTTGGATCGTCAGTTTGCTCTCATCAGGGAGATCGCGGGCGGTGCCGCTCCTGGAGATCGCGGCGGGTTGATGACGTACGCGAGCGCGTCTGTGATAAGGCAGCGGCAGGAGCTAACGGAGGATGTTGGGGAATTGATCGTTGAGGCCGAGAACATTTACGCGGAGCCCGGTGCCAAGGCGATGTTGGACGGTGTGCGTCACGCGGCCTACCTGTTGGGCAAAAGCGAGAGTGGGAACAGAAGAGTGCTGATCTTGATAACGGACGGGGCGGACCGCGAAAGCGCATCGAGCGTAGCGGACGTTGTGTCCGTTATTTGCCAGCATTCCGTAGAACTGCACGTTATTGTAGTAGCTGACGGCGTGCCTTCGACGAAGTTGATAGACCGATTGGTGCGTGATTCCGGCGGCAGGCGTTACGTGCCGAAGAAGCGCAGCGATGACCCGGAAACTGTTCGCGAACTTTGGAACAATATTCGGGCAGGTGAAAAGAATCAGGAATGAGTAATGCCGTGTCCGAAAAAGCCATATGCATGAAATGCAGAACCGAGGTGCGCTCCGGTTCGGCTTTTTGCTACAACTGCGGTGCGGATCTTTCGCCTGCGGATGCGGAGGCACCGATACCGCGACCTGCATTTAACGAAACTGATCAGGTTGGCGGCGCTCGTTCATCGCAGGAGATTGAGGCTCCGCCAATACCGCCGCCGTCCGGAAGCGTATACGAACCCGCTTCCGGAGCGGACAAACCAGGTCAGCTGCGGGATAAGCCAAAGAGCGAACTTCGGCCGGCGTCGGAGATCAGGCGGAAACGTAAGCCGACGGAACGGAGCGTGGTAGAGTACGTGTGGGAAGAGCCGTCGGGCGTGACAATATCTTTCGCTGCCGCAGCAATCATCCTTACGCTTTTGACCGTGGGAATCGTCGCGGTGGCGATGTACCTCAGGTAAACTTATGAACGCATTAGGAATGGTCGAATGTTTTGGCCTGGTGGCAATGATCGAAGCGGCAGACGCTATGGTCAAGGCTGCGAATGTTGAGCTGGTCGGCTATGAGAAGATCGATGCGGGGTTGGTTACCGCTATCGTCCGAGGCGAGGTGGGGGCTGTAAAAGCGGCGGTTGACGCCGGTGCGGCGGCGGCACGGCGAATCGGCACGGTTACCGCGGTTCACGTCATCGCTCGGCCTCATGATGACGTTGACGCCGGCATTCCTGTCCTCGAAACCGGCGAAACAACGCGAAAGAAGATCTCAGGATCAGTTCCAGAGTAGGTTATTGTTGAAGTCTCGGTGCTGCTCCCGTCGGTTCCGCGGTACGCCCTGTCCTTGTCACCACGACACGCTTTTCCTTGTTCGGCCCATCCGGCACAAGAACCCTAATACTTCGATAGGATCCGTCGGTGCGTTCATTCGTCGGGACGTAGCCGATCGAATATTGTGTACGCATTTCGTTGGCTATCTCTGCACCGATACGCGGCAGCTCTGCAGCGCTTGCCGGATAATAAGCCTTGCCGCCCGTTTCTGCTACGAGTCGATCCAAAAATGCTTTCGCTCGGGCCTGCTCACTTCGTCGGATGAAACCGCCGGATGAACTGAGTTCATTAATAAAACCGATCGCGTAGATCTGTACGTCCGACTCTCGAAGCAATTCAAATAACTGTTGCTCGCTATAGTAGCTGTCGCGATCCTCGCCGTCGGTTACGAGGACGATGGCGCGGCGTGTGCGATCATCGCGTCCTTTTCGCTGATGTTCATCCACCTGCTGAGCGGCAAGGTAAACAGCATCGCGAATGGCCGTCTGCCCGCCCTCAACGTATAGATTGTCGAGAGCGTAATAAAGATCCTCTTTGTCGGATGTGAACGGCTGTTCGACGGTGATCTTTTGGCTGCTGATGAATCGGATGACGCTCGTCTGATCGAGGGGACGGTTAGTGTCCAATATGACTTTAGACGCTTCGATAACTTTCTCGAGTTGGGAACGCAGCGAACCTGAGTTGTCGATGACGAGCGAATAGTTCGTCGGAACCTCGGACTGCGAGAAAAACTCGATAGGTTGCGAGACGCCGTCTTCGTAGATAGTAAAGTCTGCCTGCCGCAGGTTGTTGACGGGCCGGCCGTTGCGATCAAGGACGCGTACGTTCAGGTTAACAAGTTCGGTATCAACGCGGATGACTTGATCGTCATCGTCGTCGAACACGGGCGGCGTCGGTGTCGGTGGCGCCAAGGTCTGGACAGAGCGATCGCGGACCTCGTTTTGTGCGGCAACGCCAAAATATCCAGACACAGCCGTGAGGCTAAACACGGCGACCGAAGCCGCAATCAGAACAAGCTTATTCATCTGTTATCGATCCCCTATGGAAAACTAGACGCCGGCGTTGCGTAATAACCTTCGCGGCTCCGAACTGTTAGACGCGGTAAGCCACGCGGGGGTTTGACGCGAACTCGCACTCGTCGCCACTTTCCGTCCGGTTGGAAATCGTGAGGAGTGTAGCCGATAGAGTACTGATGACGGAGTTCTAGAGCGATGCGTTCGAAGATCTCGTCCATTTCCATCGCGGTTCGGGGATAAAATGACTTTCCGCCGGTTACGGAGCTGAGTTCGTCGAGGAATGCCTGACCCTGCATTCCGAACATTGAGCGGCTGTCTGATGCATCGAGGATGCCGACGGAATAAGTCACGACGTCAGATTCCCGCATCAGGCGGCGGACCTCGCCGAAGTTGTAACGTGAGGAGTTGTCCTGGCCATCGCTGATGATAAGAAGTGCCTTTTTTTGATGCGTTCCGCGGGTCACGCGTTCGAGGCCGAGGTAAACGGCATCGTACAGCGCGGTATTCTTGCTCGGCTCGACAAGCGTTAGCTGGCGAAGGACGGCCTCGCCGTCGCGAGTGCGGTCCAACAAGAGCTGTGCACGGGTGTTGAAGGCAATGAGAAAATACTCGTCGGAAGGATGGCTAGAGTTGATGAACCTTTCGAGAGCTGTGCGTGCCTGCCTGATCTTTTCGCCGCTCATTGAACCAGAGACATCGAACAGAATGCCGACAGACACGGGCGCGTCGGCATCGCTGAAGAAGGTTACTTCTTGCTCCTTATTGTTGTCGATGACGGTAAAGGCACGTTTAGATAGGCCGGAAACGTATCTTCCGTAAAGGTCTGTGACGGTGAGTGTCAGCGTTACGAGGTCGGTTTGGACTCGGACGGGGTTTCTCGGGTCATCTTCTACCGGCGGCGGCGTGGGTTCAGCCTGCTGTCCTATTATGGGAACGGCGGCAACGAGGAAGGAGAACGCAATCGTCAAAAAGCGAGAGGCGACACTCCTGCCTTTGCCGGTCGTAAAGCCGAAATAGGTCATATTAACTCCGTGTGTAGGACTCTTCCATTCTAAGGAAGCCGCGCAACTTCTGCAAGATATTTCTATGATGACACTTTTGGGCTGCAAGTTGTTTGGGCTGCGACGAATGTTTTGACGGATGAACGGCAACCTTTTTTTTGTTCCTGCGTGTTATAATTCGATGGAATCGTGACGGATAGATGCGCTTGCGCTACTGCCGTGGTGGAACTTCAGCTCCTTATACCGAATAATGTCAGAATTCATTTGTCGACTTGGAACCCCGTCCGGGGAGATCGTTACCCGAATAGTTGAGGCTTCGGCGGCCACCGAGGCAAAGACGAAACTCGAACGCGAGGGGTTTAAGGTATTCAGCGTTACGGCTCCCGGCGGCATTTCGGCGATCATGTCGTCAACGGGACTTTCGCGCAAATCGAGTGTTAAACAAGGGGATTTCCTGATGTTTAACCAGCAGCTTTCCGCATTGCTGCGTGCCGGGATTCCGATCCTTCAAGCGATAACCTTACTAAAGACGCGTTCGCCTTCGAGCGCGCTTCGCGTCGTGCTTACGGACGTTGAGGAAAAGATCAAGAGCGGGGCGCCGCTATCGGAAGCGTTTGAATCACAAGGGATGTTCCCTAAGATCTATACGGCGTCGCTGCTGAGCGGCGAGCGGAGCGGTGCGCTCGACGAGGTCTTGCTGCGATATGTTGATTATCTGAAGCGAAGTGTAGGCTTGACCCGAAAGTTGCGGGGTGCTCTGGCTTATCCGGCGTTCCTGCTCGTTGCATCGGGTTTCATGATCGCTTTTCTTACGCTTTACATTGTGCCGAGGATGTCGGACCTGTTCCGCGGGTTGAGCGCCAATCGGGGATTGCCGACGGTGACCGTCGTTGTCCTTTCGATCTCTACCGGCATCGCCGAGAATATTTGGTGGCTGCTTCCAATGGTGTTGATCTTGGGCCTGGGGCTGTTTATCTGGCTGAGGACCGAAAACGGCAGGCTGGTCTTACACCGTATGTTGTTGAAGCTGCCGATCGCGGGCACGCTGATCAGGCAGATGACTACGGCACAGTTGGCACGGTCGATCTCGACGCTGCTCTCGGGCGGCATCACGGTTCCCGATTCGTGGGAGATCGCGGCGCAGGCGATTAATAATTTGGAGCTTCGGCGAAGGAGCGAGGCTGTTTTGCCGCTGATCCGCGAAGGGCGGGGATTCACGGAAGCGCTGGAAAAAGCGAACTGGATACCGGCACTTGGCCTTGATATGGTCGGCATTGGTGAGCGATCGGGCAGTTTGCGCGAAATGCTCGACGAGGTGGCTTCGTTTTACGACGCCGAGGCCGAGGTCAAGCTTGAACAGCTGACGACACTGATGGAGCCGTTGATCCTTGTATTCATGGCGATCGTGGTGGTCGCGATCTTGCTGGCGATATATCTGCCGATCATCGACACGATCTCATCCGGGCCCAGCGGTGGGAGATAGGTTTAGTTTTATGAGCACTACGACAACGAATGTTTCATCGCCGAGGATAGAACTCGCGGACTTCATCGACAACGAACCGCCCGAGGTTGTCGAGGCAAAACAGCTTGCGCGCCGCTATCGCCTGCCTTATATCGATCTGCTTCCTCCGGACGAGGAATCGCCGATAGATTATCAAGAGCTTGCGAGCATCCCGGTTGAGATGATGCTGCGGAATCATTTCGTGCCATTGCGGCGTGAGGGTAGGGAACTGCATGCGGCGATGGCTGATCCGACGAATCTTGAATTGCTGGATGAGCTTGAGAATGCGCTGAATGTGCGGATCGTGCCTTATATCGCAACGCGGGGTGCGATAGATGTCGTATTGAAGAAAGGCGACGCCACGCAGCGTGTTCTGCAGGAAGCGGCGTCGGGATTTAAGATCTCGCTGGTAAAGGAGACGGAACACGGTGAGGAGGTGCTCGACCTTGATAGGCTGGCTACAGATTCCGAAATGTCGCCGATCATCAAACTTGTAGATACAATTATCTATAACGCGATGGAATCGAGAGCATCGGATATCCACATTGAAGCGGCCGATAGGGATGTGCGGGTTAAGTTCCGAATTGACGGAGCGCTTTATTCGAAAGTCGACCCGATCGACATGGCCTACCACCAGACGCTGATCTCGCGTATCAAGGTGATGTCGGAGTTGGATATTGCGGAACGGCGCATTCCGCAGGACGGACGATTCCGGGTGCGATATAAGAGGCGGACGGTCGACTTTCGTGTGTCGATCCTGCCGTCAGCGTTTGGTGAGAATTGCGTTATTCGTATCTTGGACAAGGAGCAGATCTCGGAGGAATTTAAGAACCTGAGCCTCGAGGTCGTCGGGTTTGACGAAGAGGATCTGAAACGGTTTCGACTCTATATCAAAGAGCCGTACGGGATGGTACTCGTTACGGGTCCGACGGGGTCGGGTAAAACCACGACACTTTACGGTGCATTAAACGAGATCCGCAATGATGAAGACAAGATCATCACGATCGAGGATCCGGTTGAGTACGTGCTGCAGGGGATAATGCAGATCCCGGTGAATGAAAAGAAGGGGCTAACCTTTGCCCGCGGGCTTCGTTCGATACTGCGGCATGACCCGGACAAGATAATGGTCGGTGAGATCCGAGATGAAGAGACGGCGCAGATCGCTATTCAATCTGCTTTGACGGGCCATCTTGTTTTCACGACTGTTCACGCAAATAACGTTATTGACGTTATCGGCCGGTTCCTGAACATGGGCGTGGAGCCGTATAACTTCGTTTCGTCGCTTAACTGTGTTCTTGCTCAGCGACTGGTGCGGCTACTGTGCCCGACGTGTAAGCGGGCTTACGACCCGACCCGCGAAGAACTTTTCGAGTCGGGCCTGCGTCCGGAAGATGTCAAAGATCGCGTCTTCTTTAGAAACGTCGGGTGTGACGCGTGCAACCACACGGGTTACCGCGGGCGAACAGCGATTCACGAGCTGCTGGATATGTCGGACGCGATTCGCGAAATGATCATAGAACGCCGGCCCGGGTCAGAGATAAGACGGCAAGCTGAGAAAGAGGGGTTATCGAGCCTTCGTGAATCGGCGATAAGGAAGGTTTTCAATGGATCGACCACACTTCATGAGATCAATCGCGTTACATTCGTCGAAGAGGTTCGTTAAGCGGTTTACGGCGCCGGCACATTTGTTTTGCTGATGCTTTCGGCGATGGTCGCGGATGCGCCGATAAAAGGGAACCCTGAGAATTGGTGCCGGGCCGGGTTCTTCACCCGCGACACGACCGATTTCAATATCGGCGTGGTCAAGCGTTATCCGAAGAATCGGCCGCAGCGGACGAACTTTCACCGCGACGACAGCGACGCGTGCGCCGGCGGTGCCGGACGTGCGCAAAAGGCTTTTGTCGTTGCGGGCGATGAGCTGGTCGTCAACCGGATCTATAAGGGATATGCGTGCAGTTGGTACGCTCCGGCGAAGGGCGCGAGTGCCGTGGGTTGGATCAAACGCGGAGGACTTGGAGTTCTCTGAAAGGCATGTCGATGCTTCGCCCAAGGCGTGGATCGGCGAGTGGCGTTACGCCGACAACACGATCAGTTTCACACACAACAAACTTGACGGATGGGTTAATGCGGCCGGCAACGCGTTCTGGAAGGGTTTCGGCGACAACATCTACATTGATGAGATCGACGGGCGCGTTGAACCACGCAATGGTGTTGCCGAATATTCTAACGGTGACGACGAATATGACTGCAGTGCGACGATGCGGCTGCTCGGCAACTACCTCGTTGTCAGCGACAATATGAAGTGCGGCGGAGCGAACGTCACGTTCTCCGGGGTTTACCGTCGCCGCTAGCCGATCAGGTCCTTATATATTCCCGGGTCGACATTCCCACCGCTTACTACCACGCATAGGCGCTTTCCTTTCCATTTGTCGGTGTCGGCGGCGACGGCTGCGAGGCTGAGGGCACCGGTGGGCTCGGATTTTAGGTTGACTAATGAGAAGAAGAGTTTGACGGCGTTGCGGATGTCGGCCTCCGGCACCTCGATGAAGCCGGAGACGTGCTCGCGGATGATCGGCCAGTTGAGGTTGCCGAGTGAGATGGTGCGTGCACCATCGGCGATGGTCATGGGTTCGACCTCGTTGGGGATTATGCTGCCGACCTTGAACGAACGCGATGCGTCGTTGGCAAGTTCGGGCTCTGCACCGTACATCTCAGCATTGCTGCCCGAACGGCGGAGGCCCGTCGCGAGCCCCGATATGAGGCCGCCGCCCCCGACGGGAGTTACAACCGCGTCGAAATCCCCGGTCGCCAGCTCGTCGCCCAGCGTGGCGTTGCCGGCGATGACGTATTCGTTGTCGTAAGCGCTGGCGAAATATGCGTCGGGCATTTCGGCGGCTAGCTGGGCGACGCGTTCGTTGCGGCCGATCACATTCGTGTCGATAAGATCGACGGTCGCACCAAAATCCCGAACGGCGTCGATCTTGACCTTCGCGGAAGTTTCGGGCATTACGACTGTGCAGCGCTTGCCGACCAACCTGCAGGCGTACGCCAACGCCTGACCGAAGTTGCCGGACGACGCGGACAAGATCTCATCGTTCGGGACGTTTGAAGCGAGGTTGTAAGCCGCTCGGAACTTAAAACTTCCCGTGTGCTGAAACGTCTCGGTCGCGACGACGACATCCAAACCCAAATGCTCACGAAGCTTAACCGATTCGATAAAAGTAACGGGCCGAACGGCCTCCGACAGGGTCAACATTGAAATAGATTCGCCGACCCCCACGTTTTTGTAAAGCGAAGCAAGCTTTATGTTCGGAGAGTCACCCCCTCCTTGCCTCTGTCTCTTGGAAACGTCAGGGAATAGTTCTATATTTAGAGTGCATCAACGCAAACGGACTCCTGACGCCACACAATTTGATTGAGCGAACAACATCCTCTGATTCCCACAGTGTCTGCAAATGGCTCTGTGCTCGTTTCAGCTTTCGTAGTGGGACTCATCGGGTTTTCGACAACCTTTGAGCACATCACGGGTATCAACCTGCCTATTGACGAACTATTCACGTTCAATCGGGAATGGGGTGCTATGGCGACGACAGCACCTGGGCGGATGGGGCCACCGGCCGCAGCTTCGTGGGCGATACTTTCGCTGGCGATCTATTTTACAGGTAGCCGCCGCCGACAGCTTGGGCCGCACCTCGGCCTGCTTGTGTTAGTAATAGCATCGCAGTCGCTGATCGGTGCCATGTACGGTGCGAGCCCCCTTTATATGCTGCCGTCCGTGACGGCACTCTCCCTGCAAACGAGCACATTCTTGTTCGCGCTGGGGCTACGTATGCTGCCCAATTATCGTCGTGCTGCAGGTTGCGATCGGATGGCTACGGCAGCAGGGGGAAACGGTCATCCTCGCCCGTTACAAGTCAAATGGGACGCGTGCCGCTCGGTGATCACGCCGCCCTTTTGAACTTCAAGGCAGCGTGATCTAAGGTTTACGGTCTTTCGAGAACCGCGTTGAGTGTTACATTCCCGCCCGCTGATGAGGTGACGGTTCGCTCCCAATCAATGTAACCTGCACGCCGAACGGTTATTCTGTGATCGCCGGGCGAAAGCTGCAACGTTGAGGGCGTGTTGCCGACGAAGCGATCATCAATCATGATCTCTGCTCCGTCGGGTTCAGAACGGATGAGAACGGTAGATGTTGCGTGAGCGGACGCCGCGGGGAGTTGATCGATGACAGTCAAGCCGTTCATGCTGCGGGGTACAAATTTCGAACGGTCGAGCGTTACGTCGCCGTTCACATAGGCGGTAATCTCGGTACCTTTCGGAATCTTGATGTCTTTTCCTTTCATGAATAGAAAGAATGGTGCGGCGGGAAAGAATAGTATGCTGGTGGCAACGATCGCCCCGGTCATTGCACCGGTAGAACTTCCGCCCTTGGATTCTTTTACTGCCCGAAGCGCGACTTTCTCACCCGACGTGAGCCGCACAGAATCGATCGTCATATCAAGCTTGCCGCCCTTGCCCATCCGGGCCTTCGCTTTTGCGTGAGTGACGGTGGCTAGCGCAACGCTTTCGCGAGCGATGACGATCACATCGCCGATGAGGACATCTTCGAGTACTTCGAAATCAACGGTCTCGCCGGTTGCGGCATCAGCAGACGACATGTTTCGACCAAGTCTTAGCTTGACGGGAGTACCGTCCTGCAGAACAAAGTCGCTTGCGGCGGGGCGTGATGCGCTCACCGACAGTTGGACGAACGAAAAGGGGGTAACCGAGATGCAGAACGCTGCAACGACTGCTAATACTTTCATAAAATGTCTCCTTCGATTTGGGATGTGATTAGGAGCCGAAGGGCGTTCGGCAATCTTTCAAAGTATTTAACTCTCTTTGGTAGGAAAGAGCAAGTTCTTAGCTTAGTTTGCCGGTAAGTTCGGCGTAGTCGGCGATGGCGGTGCGGATCACTTCGTATGACTTTTCGCGGCCGTAGGAATAGGCGATCTCGCAGATGTTGGGTGCATCTGGGAGACTTTTGTAGGTGAGGAAGTAATGTTCGAATCGCTCGAGAATACCCTTGGGTAGCTGGCTGATCTCGTCGTATTGCTCAAAAACCTTATCGCCTTTGAGCACGGCGATTATTTTATCGTCGGCCTCGTCATCATCAACGAGACAGAATCCGCCGATGGGGCGAGCCTTCAGAATAATGTCGCCGCGGGGGATGTGATGTTCTGACAGGACCAGGATGTCGAGGGGGTCGCCGTCGCCGCCGACGATCTTGATTTCGGTGTTGGAACGGGCGAGGTCGGCAACGGCTTCGCCGCAATAGGTTCGCGGGATGAAGCCATAGTTAGCAGGTACAACGTTGGAATACTGTTGGGGGCGGTCGATCTTGAGGTAACCTGTTTCCTTATCGACTTCGTATTTGACGGTATCTCGGGGCACTATCTCGATGAAGACGGTGACTTCTTCGGGGGCGTCTTCGCCGATGTTGATGCCGTGCCACGGGTGGGCTTTGTCGGTTCGGAACATAGCACCTATTATTTAGTCTCGATAACTGAATGTCTAACCCTATTTTTGTTAAACGTCTCGAGCGATTACTGGTGATAACCTTCAACCGGCCGAAGGTCCGCAGCCCGCTTTCGTCGGAGGTGCTGGGATTGATAGAGGCTGCGGTGGAGAATGTGGAAGGGGACGATTCTATTGACAGAGTAGTATTTACGGGTGTTGAGGACGTGTTTGCATCGGGCGCGGATCTTAATGAGATCCGGCGTCTGTCCGGTTCGGCCGCGAAAGTATTTGGGGAACGCGGGCAGCGGTTGATGGGACGGATCGATTCGCTGAGGGCAGAGACGGTTGCTGCCGTGAACGGGTTCTGCTTTGGCGGGGCTCTTGATCTGGCGCTTGCTTGTAATACGCGAATCGCAGCTCCAACTGCAACGTTCTGCCATCCG
>JACDAK010000033.1 GCA_013695495.1 Blastocatellia bacterium
GCCCGACGCTGACGATCTCGACGGCGTGTTCATCTGCCAACCACGCTCTTGGACACGCGTTCTGGCTTGTCAGGCAGGGCATGTCCGACGTTTCAATCGCCGGCGGCAGCGAGGCACCGCTTACCTACGGCAATCTAAAGGCGTGGGAGGCGATGCGCGTCGTCGCACAAGACACGTGCCGGCCCTTTTCAAAAGACCGGACCGGGATGATACTCGGCGAAGGCGGAGCAATGTTTGTCCTTGAAGAACTTGAACACGCAAAATCCCGTGGGGCGAAGATCTACGGCGAAATCGTCGGTTTTGGGATGTCAGCAGACGCCCACCACCTCACGATGCCGCTCGTTGCGGGAGCCGCAAGGGCGATAAACCGTGCTCTCAAAGATGCTCAAATGAACCCGGCCGAGGTCGGTTACGTTAATGCTCACGGCACCGCCACACAAGCAAACGATGTGATGGAGTCAAACGCGATAAGAGCAGTTTTCGGTGAGCGCACGCCTGAGATCTTTGTAAGTTCGACCAAGTCAATGCATGGCCACGCACTTGGCGCCGCCGGAGCCCTAGAAGCAGCAGCGACCGTCCTCGGGCTTCATCATGGACAATTGCCGCCGACTGCGAATTTTACTGAGCCCGACCCTGAGTGCGGCGTTCGAGTGATCGCGAACGAGGCTGTCGAAGCTTCGCCGGCTGCGGCTATCTCGAATTCGTTCGCATTCGGCGGGCTTAATGCCGTGCTTGCCTTTCGCCGTTGGGATGGTTGATGTGTAGCTGATGGCAAAAAAGAGCAAAGCCCAGATCTACGCTGAATTCGTTGTCGTAAAAGCGGTCTTCGGCTTTCTCAACATTCTGCCGCGGCGAGCCGCTGTCGGCGCCGGGCTATTCCTTGCACGTATTCTCTATCACCTCCTAAGCCCGCTTCGCCGGGCCGCGTCTCGAAATCTTGAGATCGCCTTTTCCGATCTAACCGAGCCAGAGCGAAAACGCCTGGCGAAAGGAGCCTTCGACAACCTTGGACGAATGCTGGGCGAGATCAGCCAATTCCCCAAAGCCACGCCGGAGTCCATCTCGCAAATAATCGACTTTCGCTTTGACCCGGCAACCTTGGCCCGATATGAAGAACTGCGGTTGCAAGGACGCGGCGTCATTATCCTCAGCCCCCACATGGGCAATTGGGAGCTGTTGGTGTTTGCTTGGGCCGCCGCTCAAGAACCGATCAGCTATCTTGCCCGTCCGCTTGATAATCCGCTCATCGAAGATCTCACCGTAAAGCTCCGCACCCGTTTCGGTAATCGTCCGATCAACAAAACGAATGCGGTCGGCAACGCTCTGAGCATTCTTCGAGCGGGCGGCATCTTAGGGATCCTCGCCGACGTCAACGCACACCCCAAAGAGGGCGTTTTCGTTCCGTTCTTCGGTGTTCCTGCGTGCACGTCAACCGGTCCGGCTCTGCTCGCGATGCGATCTAATGCGGTCATAATACCCGTCACCGCCGTCTGGGTAGAAGAAGAAGGCCGCTACGTCGCTCGGCACGGCAGCATTATCGAACCGCGGAATACCGGCGACCGGCAAGCGGATGTCGCCGCGACGACCGCGGAATTCACGGCTGAGGTCGAAGCTCTGATCCGTCAGAACCCGGATCAATGGATGTGGGTCCACAAGCGCTGGAAGACCCGCCCGCCGGGAGAGCCAGATATTTACGAAATCTCTTGATGTTTTAAAGGGTTTGTGATAGTTTAAACCTGCCGTCGGATCTTACCCGACAACTCTGGCTCGATTCTCCTCCCGTCCGATGAACATTTACACTGTTTTCCACACCCGCAGGCGTAAGCTGAAGCACTTGTCGGTAGTTTCTGTAGTAGTGATATCCGCCATTGGCCTTTTAGGCGCGGCAACGGGCGCTGAATTGCTGCAACGATTTGCCGCCGGATATCCTTTGATGACCCCGCGGACGGCGGTTGCATTAATCCTCTGCGCTGCGGCTCTCTATCTAACATCCGCCGAACCCAATAAACTGCGGCACGTGTCGAAGTTCGCAATTGCCTCGTTTCTGTGTGTGTTCGGTGTCTCTGAACTGGGCCAGCACCTGGCAGCGGCACCGTTTGGTTTCAGTAACCTGATCTTTTCACCAGGGAATATACCGGCGACAGGCTCTGTTGTAACGATGTCGCCTCAGGCATCGGCGAACCTCGTCCTTCTAAGCCTCGCTCTCATTAGCTTGAATCGCACTCGCAGACTATCTCTCGTCAGCGAGGGGCTTGTTGTTGCATCGATGTGCGTCACCATCGCCTCGCTCATCGCCCACCTTTATCAAGCGCGAATCTTCACCGGTACCACCGGCTTCAATCGTATCTCACTGCCCGCAGCCATTTGCTGCGCAATCTTGGCAGTCGGCTGCCTGGCAGCAAATCGCAAAAGCCGACTGGTAAAGCTTGTTCTTGCGGACAGCCTCGGTGGGACAGTCGCAAGGCGGCTTCTCCCGCTAGCACTTGCTGCCCCGATCATGATCGGCGGTCTGGAAGTGATCGGCCAGAACTTCGGGTTCTACAACCTGGGCACTGGAAATGCGTTTTCGGCGCTGGCGAGTACCATGCTCCTGTGCGGGGCGATCTACTACTTTTCAGCTCGAATCCACCGTTTCCACAAAAAACAGCAGGCCTTTCAGCGTCGAATGGTTGAAAGCGAGGCTAGATATCGCGACCTGGTCGATCACGGAGCGGGGTTCATAAGCACGCATGATCTTGAGGGCCGAATGACCATGATCAATCCTGCTGCGCTGCGAATGATCGGCTATGGCGAGGAAGAGGTCATCGGCAAAACACTCCGTGATCTGATGCCTGATGAACACCAGGGCGAATTCAGCGTATACCTTCGTCAGATCTTGAACGAAGGAATCTCCGAAGGGCTGCTGACACTTGTAAAAAAAGACGGCGCACGGATCGTAATGCGTTATAACAACGTCCTGATCACTGAGCCTTCCGGCAACTCCTACGTGCTTGGCCACGCGCAGGAAGTCACCGAACTTCTCCGTGCACAGGCGGCTCTCAAGCGTTTGTCGCTGACAGATGAGCTGACGGGCATCTACAATAGACGCGGCTTCTTAACCTTTGCCGACCAGCAGATAAAGCTCGAAAGCCACAGCGGCACCAGTCGCGGCCTTTCACTGATATTTGCGGATATGGACGGGTTGAAGGCGATCAATGATAACTATGGGCACGAAGCAGGATCTGAGGCGCTAGCAGATGTTGCGCGCGTTTTGAAGTCTGCTGTCCGCGACGCCGACATCGTGGCCCGTTGGGGCGGCGACGAATTTGTCATTCTTACGATCGGTGCAAAAGACGAGAATGCGGAATTGATGATCGACAGGATTCGCACCGCACTTGACCAAAACAATGCGGTCTCCTCTAAGCCTTACAAATTGAGTTGCAGTCTTGGTGTGGTCTCACTCGATGGGGCTTGCGACATCGAAGAGGTGGTCGCAGAAGCTGACGAGAGAATGTACCAGGATAAGAGATCGCGTAAGGCAGAACGAGTTAATGAGCTGACGCCGAATGTTCAGACGCTCTCACCGCTAATTACGAGGGCACCTCAAGCACGTATCAACTAATAAGCAGTGGCTTCGGGGACCACGATGATGCCAGATTCTTGAGCGCGACATCGGGTTCACGGACGTACGAACCAAGATTCGCGTCGTTAAACCAACTTCCGCGCTTGTGATTGTACCGCAGTTATTGCAACCGCATCGACGATATCTTCAGACTTGCATCCCCGTGACAGATCGTTGCAGGGGCGGTCGAGGCCTTGGAGGATCGGGCCTATGGCGGTTCCGCCGGTGAGGCGTTCGGTAAGTTTATATGCTATGTTGCCGGAGTTGAGATCCGGAAAGATCAGCACATTCGCTCTGCCCGCGACGGGTGAACCTGGCGCTTTTGACTCCGCCACCGCAGCGACGATCGCTGCGTCGGCCTGCAGCTCGCCGTCCACGATAAGCTCAGGTGCCCGTGCACGAACGGTCTTCGTCGCCTCGATTACTTTGTCCAGCGATTGATCCTTCGCACTTCCTTTCGTTGAGAAAGAGAGCATCGCCACGCGCGGCTCTACACCTAAGAGCGCCCGGCAGGATTCCGCGGAGGCTAGAGCGATCTCGGCAAGCTGTCCCACGTCAGGGTCGATAACCACGCCGCAGTCGGAATAGATCATCGCGCCTTTGGCGCCGATCTTCTTATCGGGGACGACCATGAGAAAGAACGATGAAACGATCTTAAATCCCTCGCGCACGCCGACGCATCTAATCGCAGCCGCGACGGTGTGAGCTGTCGTGTTAGTAGCCCCCGCGACCGAACCGTCGGCTTTGCCCTGCCTCACGGCAAGGTTGGCAAAATAAAGCGGATCCTTAACCGTCTGCTCGGCTTCCTCGAGCGTTATGCCTTTCGCACGCCTCATCTGGTGGTAGAGCTCGGCGGATCGGCGAAATTCGTCGCCGACGCGGTGGTCAAGCACCTCCACGCCGTTTAGATTAATGCCGGCGTCTGCGGCTAATGCCCGAACCATATCGACGTTTCCAATGAGGGTGATCCGCGCGATCTTCTTGCGAACGCAGATCTCTGCCGCCCTCAATGTTCGAACATCATCGCCTTCGGGCAGCATAATGTGCTGCCGGTCTGCCGCCGCCCGTTCCCTTATTTGCTGAAGTATCATACTTAGACCTAACCGCCGCCCGTCAAATTTACCATACAACGCACCTGCCTAAAACTTGCACAAACATTCAGTTGTACATAGACTTAGGTGAACAAAAGTGTCCGGAGAACAATATGGCAAAAGCTGCAACTGCGCTGACCCAACGTAGCCGCCGCGAGCGTCGCGAGGCGAAGGGAAGAATGGGTAATTTTCTTATGTTCCTTCCGAACATGGTGACCCTGCTCGGGCGGTTAATGAAAGACGCTCGCGTGCCCAAGGCGGAAAAGGCCCTATTCCTCGGCGCTATCGTTTATGTTATTTCTCCGATCGATCTTATCCCCGATATGCTCCCCTTTATCGGCCAGGTTGATGACGCTTATGTCGTAGCTCTTACGCTTCTGCGGCTGATCAACCGCACCGACGAAACTGTCGTTCGCGAACATTGGTCTGGCGGCGGCGACATCGTTTCGCTGGCAGACAGCATCGCCGGAATCGCGCCGATGCTGTTGCCGAAACGAGTTGCGCGTATTCTCTCGACCAACGTGAAGCTCGCGCCGGTGGGCAAAATGTTTGACCGCCTTGGCGGCAATGGTGGTGAGCCGCTCGTGATCGAGATGCCCGAAGTCGAATCGGATCAGATCAATTAGGGGTCCTCACAAAGTCATCTCTCCTCTGCCGGACGAGTTCTGGATTTTCCCTTTGTTTGCAACTATATAAAGGCAAGCTCGGTAATCTCGTTCTTTATCTAATTAGGAATCGTCCGTGGACCTTCGCTATACTTGTTTTGTACCTAAAAGCGCGGGCCTAGGATCACTTTATGTTCGAACGCTACACAGAACGCTCTCGCCGCGTTATCTTTTTTTCCCGGTACGAAGCATTGCAATATGGTTCGCCGATGATCGCCCCTGAGCACATTCTGTTGGGTCTCATGCGCGAAGACAAGACCATCCCCGCGAGGTTTTTCCCTAACAGAAATTCACTAAATGTTGATCTTATGCGTCGCGAGGTCGAAGACCGCATTGTCGTACGCGACCGCATTCCGCAATCAGCCGAACTTCACCTTTCGCCGGAAACTAAGCGGATCTTGTTCTGGGCAAATGAAGAAAGTCGTCACCTCAAAACTAGGCACATAGGCCCGGAGCATCTGCTTGCCGGCCTCCTTCGCGAGGAACGTTCCGTGGCTGCGGAGATACTATTTGCATACGGGCTAAGGCTGCAGGAAGTGCGTGAAGAGATAGTGAGGATCGGCGGTTCAACAC
>JACDAK010000056.1 GCA_013695495.1 Blastocatellia bacterium
GGCGATATAGTCGCGGTCGTTAAGCTGAAGGACACGCAGACGGGCGACACGCTGTGTGACAAGTCTTCGGTGATTGTGTATCCGCCGGTGCAGTATCCGGAGGCCGCAATCGCTTTTGCGATCGAACCGAAATCGAGGGCGGATGAGGAGAAGATCTCGGCTGCGCTGCACAAGATACTGGAGGAGGACCCGTCGCTGCATTTTGATCGGGATTCGCAGACGAAGGAATTTATCCTTTCGGGTTCCGGGCAACTGCATATTGAGACGGTCGTCGACAAGCTGAAGAATCGGTACCACGTTGAGGTCGCGCTGCATCCGCCGAAGGTGCCGTATAAGGAGACGATCACGGAGCAGGTCGAGGTGCAGGGGCGGCATAAGAAACAGTCGGGCGGACGCGGCCAGTTTGGCGACTGCAAGTGCGTGTTTGAGCCGCTGGACCGCGGCAGCGGGTTTGAGTGGGTCGATAAGATATTCGGCGGATCGATCCCGCAGAATTTTAGGCCGGCGGTTGAGAAAGGCATTATCGAGGCCGCCCAGGGCGGTGCGGTGGCCGGCTATCCGCTGGTGGATTTTCGCGTGACGCTGGTGGACGGCAGTTACCATACGGTCGATTCGGACGAGCACTCGTTCAGGGCCGCGGGGCGAAAGGCGTTTCGGGCGGCGATGGATCGGGCGAAGCCGACTCTGTTGGAGCCGATAATGGACGTGGAAGTTTTCACGCCGCAAGAGTTTTCGGGCGACATCATGGGCGACCTGAACAGCCGTCGGGGTCGTGTGTCGGGCATGGATATGCGCGGGAAGCAGCAGGTGATCAAGGCAAAGGTTCCGCTGAGCGAGATGCTAGATTATCAATCAAAGCTGAACTCGGTAACGCAGGCTCGGGGTTCGTATCACATGCAGTTCTCGCATTACGACCCGCTGCCGCACAATTTGGCGCAGAAAGTGATCGACGAAGCGGTCGCCGCCGGACGCGTGCGGGCGCATGAAGAGGACGAATAGTAGTTTACGGCCGCCTCATGTTCGGGGCGGCCTTTTTAGTACAGCTCAAGGGGTTAGGGTTGCGGCCGAGTGTCCCTGAGGTGCGGCCGAGCGTCTCAAGAGGTGCGGCCGAGCGGCTTTGATCGGATCGATGCCTAATCTTCGTCGGCGTCTTCTTCTTCCTTTTCGACTTCGACATCAGCTTCCCGTTCGGGAAGCAGGGTGCCGTAGATGTCGGTGTTGTAGAAGATATAGGCGTTTTCGTTGGTGGCGACGATCATTTCGCCGTCGCGGGTGAAGCAGAGTCCGACGAGGTTATCGCCGGAGACGAGGCGGGTGACTTCGCCTGCGGGCGAGATACGGACGATGCCGTGGCGACCCTCGTGACAGGCGACTGCGTAAAGATTGCCATCGGTATCGAACGCGAGCCCCTGCGGGCGGCCGAAGCCTTTTGCGAATACGCCGACTTCGCCGTCCGGCGAGATACGGTAGATGAAATCGCTGCTGGCAAAGCTCGGTGCGGTGACGTAGAGGTAGCCGTCGGGCCGAACGCCATGTGATAAGCAGCGACGGACGGTTCGAGCGTCGCGAATGTTTCGATCGAACCGAGTTCGTCGACCTTGTAGATAGTGCCGGTGCGGTCGCCGACGTACATCGTTCCGTCCGCTCCGAACGCGAGACCGGTCGCGGTGCCGAGGCCTTCGGCGATGAGAATCTCTGTATCGTCAGTGTTAACGCGATACAGACGGCCGTTGTGGCGGTCGGTGGCGTAAAGGTGGCCATCGGGAGAAAATGCGAGTCCGGTGGCGTTCATCACATCGGCTACGATCATCTCGGTATAGCCCTTAACGAGGTCGATGCGGTAAATGTAGGCGATGTGTAACTGCCCGCGCGCGCCGGAAAGGGTTACGAAGATCGAATCATCGGACGGGCGGATCGCGGGATTTGCAACGATGTGCATGTCCTCTGCGATCATAGTCGGTATTTGGACGGAGCCGGGCTCGTCAGACTCGCCACCGGCATTCCATATCCGAATCGGAATGTGTGCGATGGAATTTTCCGGAACTCTTGCCAAGATGCGGCGGGTCGAGGATGCGACGATAACAGGATCCTGGCCGTTAACGGTTATTTGGCGGCGGCCGTGTTGCGGGACAAAGCCCTCAAGGTCGATCTCGATCTCGGCGCCGGGCAATGCCATCGGCGGGCTTACTTTGGTAATAATGGGTTTGTTGCTCATCAGAAATTCGATGCGAATGTCGATTCTACGATTGTAGCCGCCGCAATCAAAACGCGGATGCGGCTTAGGCGATGCGGTTTGGCAGAAGTTGGCCGGGTGCTATCATTCTTTTTGTTCAACTCGCAATATGTCAGAAATCCTCGTCACAGGCGGAAGCGGATTAGTGGGTTCGAGCCTGCGGAAATTTTTACCGGACGCCGTTTACCTTTCGTCAAAGGACGGCGATCTGACGCGCGAGCGGGACGCGGCGGCGATATTTGACGAGCACCGTCCGCGGGTGGTGATACACCTCGCGGCACGCGTCGGCGGGATAATGGCAAACCTTTCCGAGCCGGTTGCGTTTCTAAACGACAACATTTTGCTGAACACGCATGTGCTGGAGAATTGCCGGCGTTTGGGGGTCGAGCGGGTGATCGCGCTGTTGAGCACGTGCGTTTACCCGGATGAGGCGGGGCGTTATCCGATGAACGAGGACGACCTGCACAGCGGGATGCCGACGCCGACGAACTTTGGATATGGGTACGCGAAGCGGCTTCTGGCGGTGCAGATAAAGACTTATCGTGAGCAGTTTGGGGTGAATTGGTATTATCTTATTCCGTCGAACTTATATGGCGAGAACGATCATTTTGATGAGAAAGCGCATTTTGTGCCAGCGCTGATCGCGAAGATCATTAAAGCGAAAGAGTCGGGCGAGAAATCAGTAACGCTCTTTGGTGACGGGACGCCGCTGCGGCAATTTTTGTATGTGGATGACCTCAGCCGCGTGATATTGCACTGGCTGGGTACGGGGGGTGACGCGGATATGAATGTGGCGACGCCGGAGAATCTTTCGATCCGCGAGATCGCGGAGATCGCGTTGGAGGCGTGTGACGCTGAGGGGTTGGAGATCCAGTTTGATGCTTCGAAACCGAACGGGCAGTTTCGAAAGGATGTGAGCATCGAACGGCTGCTTGAGGTGATGCCGGATTTTCGGGCGACGCCGCTGGCTGAGGGCATTCGGAAAACGTACGACGGGGTTTATGACAAGATCGCCGATAACGCTGGTAAGCGACACAATTGACCGCGCGGACATCGACCGGTTGGTGGCGTGGCTTTCGCAGTCGCCGATACCG
>JACDAK010000092.1 GCA_013695495.1 Blastocatellia bacterium
CCCGAGGACCGATGAGGTCGAGACTCGTGAACCGGATGCGAAGGCGCCGTTCGCGGGCCTAGTGTTTAAGCTGATGGCTGATAAGCATTTGGGTCAGCTCGCATTTGTTAGAATTTACTCCGGCACGGTCACTTCAGGCTCCTACGTCTATAACACGATCAAGAATTCGAAAGAACGCGTCGGACGGCTGATGCTGATGCACGCTAATAAACGTGAAGATCTTGAGACGGCAAGCGCCGGTGAGATCGTCGCGATCGGCGGCATGAAGAACGTGACGACGGGTGATACGGTTTCGGACGAGAGTCATCACATTATTTTGGAATCGATGGAGTTTCCTGATCCGGTTGTGCGTGTTGCGGTTGAGCCGAAGACTCGTGCTGATCAGGATAAAATGGGCGTTGCGTTGAACCGGCTAGCTCAAGAAGACCCTTCGTTTCAGGTATCGACGGATCATGAGACGGGGCAGACGATCATCGCGGGGATGGGTGAGCTTCACCTTGAGATCATTGTTGATCGGATGAAGCGCGAGTTTAGTGTTGAAGCGAATGTAGGTAAGCCGCAGGTTGCATATCGCGAAACGATCACGATCGCTGCACCGGGCAAAGAGATATTTAAGAAGCAGTCGGGCGGCCGCGGTCAGTTTGGCCACGTGGAGCTTGAGATCGAACCGGCACCCGGAGAGGGTTACGTGTTCGAGGACAAGATCACGGGCGGTGCGATCCCGCGACAGTTTATCAAGCCGGTTGGCGAAGGTATTAAGGACGCAATGCGTCGCGGATTTCTTGCGGGATATGAGCTGGTGGACATCAGGGCACGCCTTGTTTTTGGTTCGTATCACGAAGTCGACTCGGACGAGCGTTCATTCCATATTGCCGGCAGCTTGGCGTTTCAGGACGCTGTTAAGAAGGCGAAGCCTGTGCTGCTTGAGCCGATAATGCGTGTTGAAGTAGTAACGCCTGAGGAATATATGGGTGCGGTGAATGGCGACCTTAATCGACGCCGCGGGCAGATCGACAAGATGGAGCCGCGTCCGGGCAATGTTTCGGTTGTGACGGCGTTTGTGCCCTTGTCAGAGATGTTCGGGTATACGACCGATCTGCGTTCGGCAACACAGGGACGCGCGACCTCGAGCATGCACTTTGAGCGTTATGCCGAGGCACCGAGGAACGTTGCAGAAGAGATCATTGCAAAGGTGAAGGGAGCCAGCAATTAACAATTTTTGAGTTGTATTGAACCCTGCGGGGTCTTAGATCGAGAAAACCAGGAGAAGCTATGAGTAAGGAAAAATTCGACCGCAGTAAGCCGCATGTGAATATTGGGACGATCGGGCACGTTGATCACGGGAAGACGACGTTGACGGCGGCGATCACGAAAGTGATGTCAAAGCACAACCCGAAGATGATCGTGCGAGCATTCGATTCGATCGACAACGCACCTGAAGAGAAGGCGCGTGGTATCACAATTGCGACGGCACACGTAGAGTATGAGACGGCTAACCGCCACTATGCACACGTTGACTGCCCGGGCCACGCGGACTATGTGAAGAACATGATCACGGGAGCGGCACAGATGGACGGAGCTATCCTGGTGGTGGCATCGACGGACGGCCCGATGCCGCAGACACGCGAGCACATCCTGCTCGCACGTCAGGTGGGTGTACCGTCGATGGTCGTGTTCATGAACAAGGTGGACATGGTCGATGACGCCGAACTGCTTGAACTGGTCGAGATGGAGATCCGCGAGCTTCTGTCGAGCTATGAGTTCCCGGGCGACGACATTCCTGTCGTGCAGGGTTCGGCACTCAAGGCACTTGAAGGCGATGCAGAGTGGGAGACAAAGATCGATGAGCTGATGCAGGCGGTGGATGACTACATCCCGACGCCGGCACGCGAAACCGACAAGCCGTTCCTTATGCCGGTCGAGGACATCTTTACGATCCAGGGCCGCGGAACGGTTGCAACGGGAAGGATCGAACGCGGACAGATCAACGTCAACGAAGCGGTCGAGATCGTGGGCATCAAGGACACACGCAACTCTGTTGTAACGGGCGTCGAGATGTTCAAGAAGCTGCTTGATTCGGGAATGGCGGGCGACAACGTCGGACTGCTGCTCCGCGGTGTTGAGCGAAAAGAGATCGAACGCGGACAGGTGATCGCAAAGCCGGGCACCATCAAGCCGCACACGAAGTTCAAGGCCGAGGCATACGTGCTGACGAAAGAAGAAGGCGGACGCCACACCCCGTTCTTTACGGGCTACAGGCCGCAGTTCTACTTCCGCACAACGGACGTGACGGGTGTCGCGAACCTGCCGGAAGGCGTTGAGATGGTGATGCCGGGCGACAACATCCAGATGGAGATCACGCTTATAGCACCGATCGCCATGGAAAAGGGCCTCCGCTTCGCTATCCGCGAAGGCGGCCGCACAGTTGGTGCAGGTACCGTGTCGGAGATCGTGGAATAGTTGCGAGCCGCCTAAAGGCGGAACTCAAAACGAGGATTTATGCTAAACGAAAAGATTCGCATCAAGCTCAAGGCCTACGATCACCGAGTGTTGGACCAGTCTACGCAGGAGATCGTTGACACGGCAAAGCGTACCGGGGCAAGGATCGCAGGCCCTATCCCGCTTCCTACGATCAAGAATAAGTGGACGGTGCTTCGTTCGCCGCACGTCGACAAGAAATCACGTGAGCAGTTTGAGATCAGGACTCACAAGCGATTGATGGACATCCTTGATCCGACGGCTGAGACGGTTGACGCACTTATGAAGCTTGATTTGCCGGCGGGGGTGGATGTAGAGATCAAGGCTTTTGGGAAGAACTAGTCTAGGAAGTCTGGGAAGAACCGATTCCCGGATGTGAGAAGAATATGATTAGCGGAATCATTGGTAGAAAAGTTGGAATGACGCAGCTCTTTGCTGAGGATGGTACGGTAACGCCGGTGACTGTCATCAAAGCGGGGCCCTGCGTGGTGGTTCAGACAAAGAGCGCAGCGGGCCGTGATGGTTACAATGCAGTTCAGCTCGGCCTTGTCGAAGAACGCCCCGTCCGTTTGAAGAATGTCACGAAGCCGCTGCGCGGCCACTTTGAGAAAACCGGAGGCGGCGTTCCGCCGACACGCGTACTGAAGGAGATCCGCCTGGTGGATGAGCCGGATGCGTCGATCGGTGACCAGATCAAAGTTGATGTCTTTGCCGACGGCGACAAGATCGAGGTCGTGGGCCGCTCGAAAGGGCGTGGTTTTGCCGGAACGATCAAGCGACATAACTTTTCACGCGGGCCTGAGTCGCACGGTTCGATGAACGTTCGGAAGCCGGGTTCGATCGGCCAGTCGGCATATCCGTCAAGAGTTATCAAAGGTACGAAGTCGTCGGGGCACATGGGTGATGATCGCGTGACTATCAGAGGTTTGACGGTCGCAAAGGTGGACGCTGAGAACAATCTGCTGATGATTCGCGGTGCAGTTCCCGGAGCAAACGGAAGTTTGGTGGTTGTTAAGAAGAGCTAAGTGACAAGTGACGAGTGCCAAGTCGCTCATCACTAATCACCCGAAACTCATTACTGAGGAAAGAGATTATGCCTACCGTAATGGTTCGCAATTTGAAGAATAAAGAAGTTGGCGAGGTGAGCTTGTCGGACGCCGTGTTTGGCGCTGAGCTTAACGAGTCGCTTATCCATGCCGCGGTCATGAATTATCAGGCCAACGGCCGCCAGGGAACTTCGGCGACTAAGACTCGCGGAAACGTTTCTGGTTCGGGTCGCAAGCTCTGGAAGCAGAAGGGAACCGGCCGTGCGCGAATCGCGTCGCTTCGGGCGCCCTTGTGGAAAGGCGGCGGCACGGTACACGGCCCGCAGCCGCGCGACTGGTCATATAACATGCCCAAGAAAATGCGTCGCGGGGCACTGCGTTCGGCCCTTTCAGAAAGGCTCCGTGAAGGCAATTTGATCGTTGTGGATGAGTTTGGTTTTGAATCGCCGCGAACGAAAGATTTTCTTGGTGCGATCGGAACCCTGGGACTGTCGGAAAACGGGCAGCCGAAGACGCTGATAATTGACTCGCTGGATAATGCGAACTTGATATTGTCATCGCGGAACGTTCCGAAGACAAAGGTGACGAACAGCTTTGGGTTGAACATTTACGACATCATCTATCACGAGAAGCTGTTGATCTCGAAAGCTGCTGTCGAAGAATTGAACCGGCTGCTTGATCCGAAAGCACGGGATGAGCAAGCGGTGGAAGTCGAAGAAGAGGTTCCGAAGGCAAAGAAGGCTGCAAAGCCTAAAGCTGAAAAAGCAGCTAAGAAGGTTGAACCCGCAGAAGCGCCGACGGTGACCGATGATGCGGCCGAAACCGGAGAGGAGGCGACGAGCAATGAGTAGCAAAAGTGTTTGGGATATTTTGAAGTCGCCGATCGTTACCGAAAAGAGTGTCATTCTTAAAGAGGATTCGACGGAAGAGGATAACGATCGAAAACAGGGTCAAGTCTTAACGTTTCGGGTTGATAAGAAAGCGAACAAGACGGCGATCAAAGCTGCGATCGAAGAGATCTTTAATGTAAAGGTTGCGTCGGTCCGCACGATCAATTACGAAGGCAAGATCAAGCGTCGCGGTCGGCTGGAAGGCCGACGACCGAGCTGGAAGAAGGCTTACGTTACGCTGAGAAAAGGCGAGCCGATGGTTGATTACGCGGAAGCGATCTAACGATTTTAGATTAAGATCTTGGATTTCGATTGAATCCGGGATCGGTAATCTGAAATCCAAAATGGAAATATGGGAATCAAGAGATTAAAACCGACATCACCGGCAAGGCGCTATCAGACCTATCTGACGCGTGACGAGCTGACGCCGGGAGCTACGCCTGAAAAGGCGCTGCTCGAACCGAAAAAGCGTATCTCGGGTCGGAACAACGATGGGCGTATAACTGTTCGACGCCGCGGCGGCGGACACAAGCGTTTCTACCGGATCATCGATTTCAAGCGTGAAAAGTCGGGTATTCCGGGACGTGTTTCGCAGATCGAATACGATCCTAACCGCTCGGCACACATTGCACTTATCACGTATCTCGACGGTGAGAAGCGCTACATTATCGCTCCCGTTGGGCTGAAGGTAGGCACGCAGATCTTGAGCGGACCGGAAGCGGACATTCTGCCGGGTAACGCACTGCCGATCAAGAATATCCCGTTAGGTACTGAGGTTCATAATATTGAGCTTCGCCCGGGGAAGGGCGGACAGATGGTGCGGTCGGCGGGCGGATTCGCTCAGATCGTTGCAAAAGAGGGCGATTACGCGCAGCTGAGAATGCCCTCGGGTGAAGTTCGACGTGTGCCGGTCGTTTGCATGGCAACCGTCGGACAGGTCGGAAATACCGAGCACGAAAACGTTTCGCTGGGTAAGGCGGGCCGAAACCGCTGGAAGGGTAAGAGGCCTAAAGTCCGCGGTGTTGCTATGAACCCTGTCGATCACCCCCATGGCGGTGGTGAAGGTAAAACGTCAGGCGGACGCCACCCGGTAACCCCGTGGGGACAGCCGACGAGAGGATACAAGACCCGTCGAAATAAACGCACGACGAACATGATTGTGAAAGACAGACGCAGGAAATAGATTGACTTATGCCACGTTCATTAAAAAAAGGGCCGTTCATTGACCTGAGTGTTCAAAAGGCCCTGCGAAAAATTGAGGAAAGCGGTAAGAAGCCGATAGCGATCAAGACCTGGTCGCGGCGTTCGACCATCACGCCGGACATGGTGGGTCTGACATTTGGCGTTCACAACGGCAAACGACACATTCCGGTATTTGTTACCGAGAACATGGTGGGCCACAAGCTTGGCGAATTTTCACCGACGCGTTTGTTCAAGGGTCATCCCGGAACGAAAGCTGAGAAGCAGGCGAAGCGTAGGTAGTAGCGGACCGCGGGGCCCAAAGCACGAATTGATATGGAAGCGATAGCAAAAACGAAATATTTGAAAGGGTCGCCGCGAAAGGCTCGGCTGGTCATAGACCTGATTCGCGGGCAGAATGTGTCACGCGCGTTGTCGATCCTGAAGTTTACGGAAAAGCGGGCTGCGGGCCCGATCGCGAAATGCTTGAGCTCGGCGATCGCAAATGCGACGTACATCGCTGAGCAGCAGAATATAGCGATCGACCCGGATGATCTTTGGATCCGCCAATGCTTCGTCGACATGGGGCCGCACAAGAACCGCAGGCGTGTTCGTCCGGCTCCACAGGGCCGTGCATATCGTGAACAACGGCATTACTGCCACATCACGATCGAGGTTACTAGCGACGAAAAGGCGAAGACCGAGAAAGAATTGAAGGCGGAAGCAGCACGGGCGAAGCGTGCTGAGGCGAAGAAGGACGAGGCTCCGAAAAAAGCTAAGGCCGCTAAGAAGGACGAAAAGAAGGAAACTTCGGCAAAGGCTGAGAATACCGCTGATGAGCCGCAGGAGAATGTTGAGGCGGCGGCACCGGTTGAAGCTGACGCGACTGCTGAGGCACCGGTGGTCGAGACCGAAGAAACAGCGGCTGCGGAAGCTGCACCGGTTGATGAAGCTACGACGGCCGACGATGCTGCCGCTGATAGCAGCGATGCTGAGGCTGATGCTTCGGAAGAGAAAGAGAGTTAAATATGGGACAGAAAGTTCATCCATACGGCTTTAGGGTCGGCTATAACAAGGACTGGCACTCGCACTGGTACACGAAGCAGGACTTTGCAACGTTTCTCGCAGAGGACCTCGAGTTAAAGCGGGAGTTAAAGAAGAAATTCGCAGGCGGTGGCGTTTCGCACATCGATATCGAACGTGCGGCTGCGAGGCTCAAGATCATCATTTATACGTCGCGACCGGGAATTATCATCGGCCGCAAGGGTTCTGAGATCGAGAAGCTCCGCGAGGACCTTTCGCGAAAGACGGGACGTGAAGTATTGATCTCGATCCAGGAGATCCGGCATCCGGAACTGAATGCTCAGCTTCAGGCCGAGAAGATCGCACAGCAGCTTGAGAAGCGGATTGCTTTTCGCCGTGCGATGAAAAAGACAATGGAAGAGTCGAACCGTTTCGGAGCTCAGGGGATCAAGGTAATGATCTCGGGCCGTCTGAACGGAGCCGAGATCGCCCGGACCGAATGGTCGCTTGAGGGTCGCCTGCCGCTGCACACGCTGCGTGCGGATATCGACTACGGATTTGCTGAAGCTTTGACCACGTTCGGGATCATCGGTGTGAAGGTTTGGATCTACCGCGGTGAGATCCTTGATGCTAATGCGTCAATGGCACGCGGGACGACGACCGATCCGGTGAACGAAGTTAAGGCCGACCGTTCTGCAATGCGGGGCCGCGGACGTCCGCGACGCGACGACAGGTAATAGTTTGAGGTTTTGATGATCGCCGCGATACGGCTTTGATCGAACAAAAGTGCGAGGGTTGAATAGTTATGTTAATGCCGAAAAAGGTAAAGCACCGAAAGGTAATGAAAGGACGCATGCGCGGCAAAGCGACGCGCGGCGAGAACCTGGACTTCGGTGAATTTGGCCTGAAAACACTCGAGGCGGGATGGATAACCGATCGGCAGATCGAAGCCGCACGTATCGCGATGACGCGTCACGTCAAACGCGGCGGTAAGATCTGGATCAGGATGTTTCCGGACAAGCCGATCACGAAGAAGCCGGCTGAAACCCGTATGGGTAAGGGTAAAGGAGCTCCGGATCATTGGGTTGCGGTCGTTAAGCCGGGCCGCGTGCTGTATGAGATACAGGGGGTTGATGAGGCTCTTGCACGCGAGGCAATGAGACTGGCAGCACAGAAACTGCCGGTTAAAACGAAATTCGTTACCCGTGCAGATATGGAAGGGGGCGTAGTCT
>JACDAK010000094.1 GCA_013695495.1 Blastocatellia bacterium
GCGGTTCAGTCTGTGATCCGGGTCGGCTATCCCGCACTCGCTCAGACCGACAGCGATTACTACCCGGCCGTTGTAATGAATTACATCCTCGGCGGCGGCGGTTTCGCGTCTCAGCTTACACAGCAGCTTCGCGAAGGGAAGGGCTACACTTACGGAATCGGTTCAGGGTTCTCCGGGACTCATGCGGCCGGGCCGTTCGCGATCTCAAGTGGGGTGCGTGCAAACGTTACGCTAGAATCGCTGCAGCTCGTGAAGCAGATCGTGGACGATTACGGCAAAAACTTCTCCGAAGCCGATCTTGCAACCACGAAAGGCTTTTTGATCAAGAGCAATGCACGTGCGTTCGAAACGTCACAGGCAAAGCTCAACATGCTTGAAAACATCAGCAAATACGGTTGGAAGCATGATTACGTCAAAGAACGCGAGCGGATCGTCAACAACATGACCCTTGATCAGATCAGAGCCCTGTCAGGCAAATATCTGAACAGCGGCAGGATGATCTGGCTCGTCGTCGGCGATGCCGAAACTCAGCTCCCGCGGCTCAAGGAACTCGGCTTCGGCGAACCGATCCGGATGAATTAGCAGACAGGTGAGGAGGGCGGCGATGCCCTCCTCTTCATTTTTCGCAATGGCAAAAAAGAAAGGACTAGCCACGACCACCAAAAAGATACTCATCACCGGCGGAACCGGCTTCCTCGGTGCAGAGCTCGTTCGTCAGTTTCTGGATGCGGGTGAAAAGCATTTGCGTGTGATGGCGTCCAGCGTTCCCGCATGGATGAAAGACGCCGGCGTCGAAGCCATCGAAGGCTCCGTCACCTCCCGCGAAGACGTTGCCTCCGCAGTCAGCAACGCATCCGTAATTTTCCACCTCGCAGGCAAAGTCTCGCGTAACAACGACGATGCAGCCACGGTTAATAAGATTCACGTCGAAGGCACGCGTATCCTCTGCGAGGCCGCAGCCGAGGCCGGGGTATGTACGATGGTGCTCGCGTCGTCGAGCGGCACGATCGCCGTCAGCGCAGACCCCGAGGTCGTCGACGAAACCTATCCGCAGCCCGTGGAGATCATCTCTCGCTGGGCTTACTACGCGTCAAAGTATTATCAGGAGCGTACCGCTCTAGAAAACTTCGACGGCGACGGCCGCAAGCTCGTCATCCTCAACCCCACTCTGCTACTCGGCCCCGGCGACGAACGTCTGAGTTCGACACAGGTCGTTCTCGATTTCCTCGGCCGTCGCATTCCGTATTGTCCGAGCGGTGGGCTAAGTTTTGTCGATGTCCGCGATGTTGCCCCGGCATTCATTAGCGCCGTCGAAAAAGGCATTCATCAAGAGAAATACCTGCTGGGCTCGGCCAATATGAAGTTCGAGGATTTTTTCGGAAGGCTGCAACGGCTCTCGGGCGTTTCAGCACCAATGATCCGCATGCCCAAGAAGCTCGCGGTCGCCGGTGCGGGCATTCTCGATTCTGTATTCAGGAATTGGAACAAATCATCGCCCGTCCAACCCAAAGAGGTCGAACAGGCCGAGCATTTCTGGTATTTCTCGTCCGATAAGGCCGTCGAACAGCTCGGTTTTACGCCGCGCGATCCTCAGGAGACGCTAAACGACACGATCACCTATCTCCGCGAAAACGTCCTCGGCGAAGGCGTATTCAAATGATCTATGCTTCGCTGCTCGCCTTTGCTCCCCCAAACCACTTGTACCCAAAATAAATAACCACACCTACCGCCGCCGCTATCGCGATCGGCACGCCCTCGCGTGAAAATGTCACCTGCGTCAGCAGCCAGATGATCAGCAGCAGCGAGAGCACGGCAGCGACTATGCCCGCGGGTGCGATGAACTTAGCCTCAGGAGCATCACCGCGTCGCCGCAACACCGGCAGAGCGAGACAGGTCGTCGCGTAAACAAGCAAACGCGTAATCGTCGCGATTGCCAAGGCAGTTAGGAATGTCGAGTAAACCGTCAGCACAAAGATCACCGCCGACGTTAACAGTATCGAGATCCACGGTGTCTTGAACGTATCATGGGTGCGGCTTAGCACTTCGGGCAGCTCTTTCTTCTCCGACATCGCAAACAGCAGCCGCGTGCTGCCCAAGAATCCGACATTCAGATTTCCGAGGATTGAGATCAACGCCCCAAGTGTTATGAACGCGGCACCGTACGTACCGAGAAATATCGCACCCGCATCTGCAAGCGGCCGCTCCGATTGGGCCAACCCCGGAAGCGTTCCGATGCTAACGATCTGTATCAAGATATAAAGCGCCGCGACCACACCCAACGCCACGAACAGTGCGAACGGCATACTCCGCTGCGGGTCCTTCGTCTCGCCGCCCATCACAACGCCGACCTCAAAGCCCACGAATGCATATAACAAAAGCAGTACCGCTCCCGAGAATTCCGTGTAACCCGGGGTCGCGTCGAAGGTAAAATTCGCTGGCTCGATGAAAAATATCCCGACCGCAACGAATACAAACAGCGGGATCAGCTTGCCCGCCGTAAATATGTTAGTCATCATCGCGGACTGTTTTACGCCGATGAGGTTAACGATAAAGATCGCCGCAACGACCAGTGTGATCATTCCGACTCGAAACGCCCCTTCACTCGCGTCGGCCACGAAAAACCCAAAGTACGTGACCAGCAAGTTACAGTTCGCCGCAAATGTCGTCACCCGCACTATCCAATAAAGCCAGCCGACCTCAAACCCGACCAACGGCCCAAACGCCTCGCGTGCGTAAAGGTAAGGCCCGCCCGTCGCTGAGAACCGGCTCGAAACCTCGGCATAGCAGATCACGATAAACCCGATAACGACCGCACACGCGATAAACGCTATAAGGCTCCATGTGCCGATAAGGCCGTGAACGCGTGCCGGTAAACCGAAAATGCCGGCGCCTATGATGGTGTTGACGATGATCGCCGTGAGGTCCCATCGGCCAATGCCGCGGACAAGTTTTTCTTCTGTCATTAGATGTTGTTATGTCTGGTCAGCTTTTTGGGAAGATGTTTTTCGTTTATACTCTGAAAATCAATTCCGGTAAAGAATTCAAATAAAAAATATGCATAAAACGCGAGTCTACCTGTCGCTTTTGGTTACTTTCCTGCTCATCGGTTTATCTGAGGCATCGGCTCAGATCCCCGCCCGCGAGATCGAGATCGTCCGTCCGAAGGCCTATCGGCCCCTCGAAGCTGCAAAGTCTGAGCGCATCTCAAAGATCGTCGCGACCGCGGTCGAAGCTGCCGTCAGCTCCGGTAAGTTCGAGGGCCTGAACAAAGATCAGTTCGCTGTAACGCTCATTGACCTGACGGCATCCCCGGAGTGGGCCGACCATCGGGGCGAGGCCATGATGTACCCCGCAAGCGTTCCAAAGATGTTCTACCTCGTGAACATCCATCAACAGCTCGAGGACGGCAAGCTGACGACTACCCCTGAATTTGAACGCGGCATACGCGACATGATCGTCGATTCGTCCAACGACGCGACTCAATATATCGTCGATGTCCTTACACAAACCGCCAGCGGCGGCGAATTGCCCGCAAAAGAATTCGAGCTTTGGTCATATCGCCGCAACCGGATGAACCGCTATTTCACCTCGCTCGGGTATCGCAACATCAACGTCAATCAAAAAACCTATTGCGAGGATGCATACGGCGTTGAGCAGCAGTTTCGCAACTACAAAGGCAATAACCGCAATATGCTCACTTCTAACGCTTCCGCACGCCTCATCGCTGAGATCGCGACTGGCCGTGCGGTAAACGAATCGCGAAGCAAAGTGATGATGGAAACGCTGAAACGCGACCCCTTTCCGACCGGTAAAGCGGTCGACAGCCAGTCCGTCGATTTCAGCGGCGCCGCTCTTATCGAGCGCAAGCTGACCGGGGCTCGTCTGTGGTCAAAAGCCGGATGGGTCTCGCGGCAACGTCACGACGCCGCCTATATAGAACTGCCGACGGGCCAGAAATTCGCGATCGCGGTGTTCACCGAAAATCGTTCGAGTGACAAGGACCTGATCCCGTTCATCGTCGGTTCTGTCATCGATCAAATCTCAAAAAAATAATATGAAGATCAAACTCGTTTTCCTCATCGCTCTGTTATTGATCCCCGCCGGCCTGTTTGCTCAGGGCTACAGGCAGCCGCCGAAAGAGGTTCTGGATGTGCTCAACGCACCGGCTCCGCCCGCGACTTCGCTTTCGCCGACGCGAGACAAGATCGCGTTGCTGGAAACGCTGCGTTATCCGCCGGTCGCAGAACTCGCCGAGCCCATGCTGCGACTCGCCGGCCTGAGGATCAACCCTCGAACAAACGCAGCGCATCGTCAGAACTATTTTATCGGTCTGAGCCTGCAAAACATCGCTGACGGGGCTGTGACAAAGGTCCAACTGCCCGCCGGCGCCAAGCTCGTGTCTGCTCAATGGTCACCTGACGGCCGTCATCTCGCGGCAGGCAACGTTACCGACAAAGGCGTCGAACTTTGGATCATCAGCACGGCGACAGGCAAGGCGATGCGGGTGCCGAACGTGTATGTGAATACCGCATTCGGCGGATTTTCGTGGGAAGGTTCCGACATGCTCTCGGCACAGCTTGTTCCGACAAATCGCGGCTCTGCCCCGGCGTATCAGGACACGGTACCGACTGAGCCAAACATTCAGGAAACGACCGGCAGAAGCGGCGCGATCGCGACGTTTCAAGATCTTCTCCGAAGCCCTTCGGACGAACGCCTGTTCGAATACTACGCCACCTCACAGCCCGCGATGATCAGCCTGAACGGCACCGTAAGAAACGTCGGCTCTCCTGCGATCTACGACAACTTCTCGCCTTCTCCTGACGGGAGGTTCATCCTCGTATCTCGCGTCCAGCGGCCGTTCTCATACTTGTTCCCGGTCTTCCGCTTTCCGCGTAAGGTCGAGGTGTTGGACACAAGCGGCAAGCCCGTCTACACCGTCGCCGACATTCCGTTGCAAGATGCGCTCCCGGTGCAGGGCGTCCCTGTTGGGCGGCGTTCGTACGGCTGGATCCCGACGGAAGGAGCAACCCTCATTTGGGCCGAAGCGCTCGACGGCGGCGACCCGCGTAAGGCTGCCGAGCATCGCGACAAACTAATGAAACTCGCGGCTCCTTTTAGCGGCCAGCCCGCCGAGATCGTCAAGATCCAGCACCGATACCAGGGCCGTGCGTTCGGTGAGCGCGACGGCATGATGTTGTTTTACGATTTCGATCGCGACAGCCGCCACCGCCGCATCTTTATAACGGACTATCGCAACCCGGCAAACGTCCGGCTGGTTTCCGACCTTAACACCGCCGATCGGTACAACGACATCGGCAGCCCGATATCAAAGACGCTGCCGAACGGCGTCAATGTCATCCGGCAGCATGGTGACGAGATATTTCTCACCGGCGCCGGAGCATCGCCTGAGGGCGATCGCCCGTTCTTCCGTGCGATGAACATCAAGACCCTCGAAACCCGCGAAATCTTTCGCTCGGGTACGGACGAGTATGAGGCGTTTGTGGGAATGATGGATGACGAGGGAATGAACTTCATCACCCGCAAAGAATCCGTCACCGAGCCGCCCAACCTTTTTATGCGGCAAGTATGCCCTCCGGGGAAAGTTTGCACCGCTTTGGCGTACCGGCGGCTAACGGACTTTGCGGATCCTTCACCGCAGCTCCGCGGTATCACGAAAGAACTCGTCACCTATAAACGGCCTGACGGCGTAGATCTTTCGTTCACGCTCTATCTGCCGCCGGGCCATCAGAAGGGAACTCGCCTGCCGACGGTCGTCTGGGCTTATCCGCAGGAGTTTACCGATGCGGGCGTCGCAGGCCAGGTGTCAGGCTCGACCAACCGGTTCACGCAGATGGGCGGGTCGTCGCACCTCTTCTTCCTGCTTCAGGGTTACGCCGTACTCGACAATACCACGATGCCGATCGTCGGCGATCCTGAAACGGTGAACGACACCTTCATCGACCAGCTCGTTGCGTCGGCAAAAGCCGCTATCGATAAAGGTGTTGAACTGGGTGTTGTCGACCCCGAACGCGCAGGCGTCGGCGGCCACAGCTACGGTGCGTTCATGACAGCAAACCTGCTGGCGCATTCCGACCTGTTCCGTGCGGGCATTGCCCGCAGCGGTGCCTACAACCGCACGCTCACGCCGTTCGGATTTCAGGCCGAGCGGCGTACCTTTTGGGAAGCTACGGAGCTTTACACGCGGGTTTCGCCGTTCTTCTATGCGCACAAGATCAACGAGCCGATACTCCTAATCCACGGCGAAGCGGATAACAATCAGGGGACATACCCGATCCAATCAGAACGTATGTACGCCGCTATCCGGGGGAACGGCGGCACGGCACGCCTCGTGATGCTTCCGCACGAATCGCACGGCTACGCAGCCAAAGAATCTGTCGAGCACACGCTGTTCGAACAGGTGAGCTGGTTCGATAAATACGTCAAAAACGCAAAACCGCGGTCCGCTTCCGCTTCAAACGGAAACTAACCACGGTGGATCGACGGAGGGGCGCCGAGTGCATCACACTCGGCGCCTTTCTTATTGAATTTCCATCGGCCGCAGACTTTCGGGTATAACGAAAGCCGGCTGAACCTCTGAAGGCAGCGGAATCGCCTTAAGAGCAAAAAGCTCACGGGCTTCGTCGGCTTCCATCGGTTCTGCAAACAGGTAACCTTGACCAAGCCCGCATCCAAGCCGCCGCAGCAGTTCAAGCTGCTTACGGTTCTCAACGCCTTCGGCAACAACTTCGATGTCGAGGTTTTCACCCAGCATCAGGATCGTCTTTACTATCGCCTCACTCTTCGCGTCACCGTCCATCTTATCAATGAACGAGCGGTCAATCTTCAGTCGATCGAACGGAAATCGCTTCAGATAGCTCAAGCTTGAATATCCCGTTCCAAAATCGTCCGTAGAAAGTGCTATCCCAAGTTCGTGAAGTTCGAGCAGCACACTTTGAGACCGGTCGCTGTGCTCCATCACGGTACTCTCAGTCACCTCTATCTTCAGTTGGTTCGGACGCAACCCTTGGGCGAACAGAAGATCACGGATCTGCCGAATTAGCGATGGGTGCATCAGCTGTTTCGCCGAAAGGTTCACGCTGACCGACGACGGTGCATTCGGCAATGACTGCCACTCAGCAAGCTGCATACACGCTTTCTCAAGTATCCATTGCCCGATCGGAATGATAAGTCCCGTCTCCTCGGCCACCGAAATGAATTCGTCCGGCGGGATCAGCCCGTTCTCCGGATGATCCCAACGAAGCAGGGCTTCGAACTCTCTAACACTGCCGGTGTTGAGATCGACGATCGGCTGGTAATAGACCTTAAATTCGTTTCGCTCCACCGCGTGGCGCAGGTCAGTTTCAAGCTGAAGCAGGTTCATATTGTGAACGTGCATATCGGTGTCAAAGATCTCGTAACGAGCCTTGCCCGATTCCTTTGCGCGGTACATGGCAGAATCGGCGTCTCGCAGAAAATCTTCGGGCTGACGCATGATCTCGTCGGACACGATAATGCCGATGCTCGCGGACGTAAAGACCTCGAAACCGTCGATTTGAAAAGCCCGACCTAGACTTCGCTGCACACGCTCGGCTATCTGTGCGACATCCTCGGTGCCGCCGGTCCTATTCAGCAGGATCGTAAACTCGTCACCACCCAAGCGGGCGACCACATCTCCGGGCCTTATAACTTTTTGCAGTCGCTCGGCGATAGATTTAAGCAGCTTGTCGCCGACCACGTGGCCGAGGCTGTCATTGATCACTTTAAAACGGTCGAGGTCCAAAAACAGAACGGCAAATCGCGTCAGGTCATTCGAATCAGCGCGGTCGATAGCCGCCTTTAAATGATTCATGAACTCTGCCCGGTTAGGCAGACCGGTCAATGTATCGTGGCGGGCGATGTGATAAAGCTTCTCTTCGGACTGCTTTTGATCATCGATGTCCGTGTTGGTCCCGTACCATTTAACGATCTTGCCGTCGACATCTCGGCCTGGATTCGCACGGGCCTTGTGCCAGCGATAAACACCGTCGTGCCGCCTAAGCCGAAATTCCATCTCAAAGAACTCTCCGCTCTTGATCGAATGGATCCACCGTCTCAGCGTTTCCCCGATGTCGTCCGGATGCACTACCTCGCGCCAGCCATTTCGAATTATTACATCGCCGGGCTTATCAAAATAAACGAGCGTCCGCTTGTTAACATAGTCAAGTTTGCCCGTCGGGTCGGTCGTCCATACTTGGTGGAAGATGCCTTCGCCGAGCTGTCGATAGCTTCGCTCGCTTGCTCGAATGGCTTCTTCTGCCCGGCGGCGTTCGGTTATATCCCGGCCAACTCCCTGAACGCCTATAGGCTCACCCGAATGATGTATCAGCCGGGTACTCAGCTCGAGCGAGACCCGCACTCCGTCCTTCGAAATGATATCTATCTCATAAGTCGTCGGATTATCTTCTGCGAGCTTTCGAAAGGTCATTCGCCGGGCGGACTCGAACGATTCGGGCGCGACAACCTGGGAAATGTTCATCGTAAGGGCTTCATCACGCGAGTAACCCGTGATGCGCTCGCCAGCTCGATTTAGCGATGTGAAATTTCCCTTGAGATCGTGCGTATATATCAGATCGTTGGCGTTCTCAAAGAGGTCGCGGTAGCGTTCTTCGCTGTCTCGAACCGACTCTTCAGCGTGTTTGCGATCAGTGACATCTCGAGCGATCCCCTGAACTGCGACAGGCACACCTTTGTCGCAGATGGCAGTACTGTTAACTTCCAGCGTTACCCGGGTTCCGTCCTTCTTTATACATTCCAGTTCATATGCGGTCTGCGTTTCAACGCAATCGAGTTTGCTTGAAAGGTTTGCCCGGACGAATTCGAGATGCTCCGGAGCGGCGATCTGCGCCATGTTAAGCTGCAGAGCCTCTTCGCGCGTATATCCGAAGATCTTTAGGCCCGCTTGGTTAATATCTGTGTAATTTCCATTCAGATCGTGAACGTAGATGATGTCGTTGGCGTTCTCGAAGAGGTTTCGATAACGTTCTTCGCTGTTCCGCACCGCCTCTTCGGCTAGCTTGCGATCGGTAATGTCGAGCATCACGCCTTCGCGATAGATCACTTCGCCCGCTTCGTCGCGGATCAAGCAGCCGCGGTCGCGAACCCAGTGAAGCTCGCCTTTCGCATCTATTATCCTGTATTCGTAGTCGACCTCTTCACCTGTCTTTGTTGAGGCTTCGGTCTGGCGGAAAACCCATTCGCGGTCGGCGGGATGAATGACCCTTACCCAGATCTCGGGATCCTCAAGCCATTTCTCGATCGGGAATCCGAAGCGGTCGAAAGCCGGGCTGACGTAAAGCGGGGTGTAAGGCGGGGCAGACTTCACCGCATAGAACAGGACAGGAAGATTTTCTATGAAATTGCGATAGATCGACGCACTGCTTCCGAGCTTGCTTCCGTTTATTCGGTCAAGTTGACCGACAGCCTCGCTCTCTAACTCAGCGTCGCGGCCGTTAAGCTCAGTTTTATACGGATTTGGGGGCGTCATAGAGGGGATCTAGTGCAACCAATGTGCCAGAATATGTCACATGAATACTGCCAGAAAGTGTTGCTTCACCTTAATCGAATTAACTTATGGGCGTTTTGTTGAGGATGCAGGGAGGTGTCGAGGAAGCCCGCCTTAAACAAGCAAACAGCGTTCCACCTGAGAAGGGGACTTCGCAAACTATAAGAAACAAGTTAGAATCGAAGAAACCAATTCTTAGAAAAAACTATATGAAACTCACAACGGTCATTTTCTGTGTACTTCTTCTCTTTGTCACAACTACGCTGGCCCAGACGATGCCGGCGGGTGCCGACGCCAAACTCTGGAAACGTGCGCTCGATCTTCATAAGAGATCGATCGTGATCGATGGTCATAACGACATCACATCACCGATGGTCGATGACGATTACGATTTACTGACGCCGACCGTCGGACGCTATCATCTGTCAGGCTCGCCCTTCCACACGGACATGAACCGGCTAAAAGCAAGCGGCATCACCGGCGAGTTCTTCTCGATCTATGTCGGAGCAAACTATGTTCGAGAG
>JACDAK010000160.1 GCA_013695495.1 Blastocatellia bacterium
ATACCGAGGCTGACGAAGGGGCCGGTGACGGTTGAACTCGAGGCGAAGTGGGCCGCGAACCTGGGGACGCGCCATTCGGTGTTTGTGAATTCCGGGAGCTCCGCGATCCTGCTTTTGCTGGCGGCGTTGAAGGCGGGCGGGCGGCTTCGGAACGGCAAGATCGTCGTGCCTGCGGTAAGCTGGCTGACGGACGTTTCGAGCCCGATGCAGCTCGGTATGGAGCCGATACTTTGTGATTGTAATCTGGAGGACCTGTCATGCGACCTTGGACATTTGGAGCGGATATTTGAGGAACAGCGGCCGGCGGCGATGATACTCGTCAGCGTGCTGGGGTTGGTGCCGGATATGGCGGCGGTTTTGCGGCTGTGTGCGGAATATGACGTTCTGCTGATGGAGGATGTCTGCGAGAGCATGGGGTCGGAGTACGACGGGAAATTTCTCGGGACGTTCGGGGCGGCGTCGGTTTTCTCGATGTATCACGGGCATCATCTGAGCACGATCGAGGGTGGATTTGTTTGCACTGACGATAAGGAACTGAACGACCTGCTACTTTCGTTGAGAAGCCATGGGTGGGACCGTGACCTGGATGCGGAGACGCAGAACGCTTGGCGTGCGAAGTTTGAGACGGATGCTTTTTCCGCGCTTTATCAGTTTTATCACCCGGGATTTAACCTTCGATCAACGGACCTGCAAGCTTATATCGGGCTGACGCAGCTTGATAAACTTGAGGAGATCCGGCAGCGGAGGAATCGGAATTTTGAGATCTACCGCGAGAATATCAATTGCAGCGAACTGCAACTTATAGAGCGCGGGTTCATCAGCAATTTTGCCTTTCCGGTGGTTTCGCGGGAACGGCGGGAGATCGTGATGCGGCTGTCGGAGGACGACGTCGAGGTCCGGCCGCTGATCGCGGGCAATATGGCGCGAAAGGCATTTTGGCTCAAGGCCTTTGGACCGGTTGAGCTGCCATATGCGGACCTGATCGAGGACCACGGATTTTACCTACCTAATCATCAATACCTGAAGGAAGAGGACGTCTTGCGGATCTGCGAGATCGTTAATGCAAAAAGCCTTGACGTTTAATGGCCTGAGGCGTTAAACTTGTTTGTGACGGTTTGTACCGGTGAAAGCCGCCTTTCATTCCAGCGATCCTTTACGATTCCATCCGGCGTGATCACGCCACGCAAGAATTCAAATATGCTGAACAGAATTGACGATCTATTGCGCATGGCTATGAGCTTTGGTGCATCAGATCTGCATCTGCGAGCCGGCTCCACGCCCGTAATAAGGGTGAACGGGGAACTTCGCCCACTCAGTGGAGTCGCTAAGCTGAATCAAGATGAGACCCTTGAGATGGCGTTCTCGATGATGTCGAACCGCCAAAAGCAACACTTCAAAGATGTTTTTGAGGTGGATATTGGTTATGGCGTCTCGGGTCTCGGGCGATTCCGTGTCAATATCTTTCAACAGCGAAATTCGATCGGTATTGTCGCTCGTGTCATTTCTGACAATGTCCAGAATTTCGCTCAACTCGGCCTGCCGCCCATCCTGAGCACGGTCGCTTCGGAGAATCGAGGGTTGATCCTCGTAACCGGAACGACAGGTTCGGGCAAATCCACAACTCTGTCTGCGATCGTTGATCACATCAACGAACAACGCAACTCACATATCGTGACGATCGAGGATCCGATCGAATTTCTTCACAAGGATAAACAATCGTTCATTACGCAACGTGAGGTTGACGTGGACACGCGTTCGTTCGCCGAGGCTCTTCGCGGTTCACTTCGTCAGGATCCGGATGTGATCCTGGTAGGCGAGATGCGCGATCTTGAAACTATTGAAACTGCTCTGGTTGCGGCTGAGACGGGCCATCTTGTTCTATCAACCCTGCACACTCTTGATGCTCAGGAGACGCTCACCCGTATCATTTCGGCATTTCCACCGTTCCAGCAGAAAGCGATCCGCATTCAGCTGGCAGGGCTGTTGAAAGCGGTGGTGTCGCAGCGGCTGATGAAGTCCGCCTCCGGAAAGGGCCGGGTTCCCGCGGTTGAGGTCCTCATCTCGACTCCGCTAATACGCGATTACATACTTCACGAAGAAAAAACCGCAGCGATTCGCGACGCTATCTCTGCGGGCACGTCTCAGTACGGAATGCAAACATTCGACCAGTCGCTTTTTTACCTTTATTCCTCAGGGCTGATCACTCTCGATGAGGCTCTCCGCGGGTCGACGAATCCCGACGAATTCCGACTGCGACTCGCAGGTGTCCAGAACACCTCGGCCCTGGCGAAGGAAGAGATGGAACGTAACAGCGGCGTAAGCAGCATCACTGATCTGATCACCCGGAACTGAAAAAACATAAAGTTTTGACAGCAGCCCCGCTGACGACGGGGTGGCTTCTATCGATTTTAGAAAGGCGGGAAGAAGTAAGAAGAGTCCGCAACTATTGAGTTTTGCACGACTCTTTTTGCGTCTAAGTCTTGACATCACCGCTTGATGACGTGTAAATTTTAGTTTTATCCGGGCAGGCTATCAGGCACGAAAGTAGAACGAAATGCGCCGCTATTGTTGATCGTTGCCGCTTTCCGAGTTCTCACAACGGACATTACCTGTTATTCCCCGACGATTCCGAAACGAGCCTGGCTTTTCAGTAAAGGCTGAGCGTAATGTTTGGAATTACGAATTCTAAATTGAGAACAAATTATTGAAAGGAATTAAGATATAGCTAAATGACAAACGAGGTTAACAACACGACTGACGAATCGCAAGCTGCCGATGAATCAGTCAATGAACAAAGTAAGCAGCAACAACCCGAAACTCCCGCAACAGCAGACGCAGAAAAAGCTCCGTCCGATGAAGCGATCGAAGCAGGCGACGTCGATTTTGGCGCGATCCTCGAACAATTCGAACAGGAACAGACCGTATATCATGCCGGCGAATTAGTCGAAGGCAAGGTCGTCGGGGTTTCAGATCGAGGTGTTCTTGTTGACTTCGGTTATAAGAGCGAAGGCGTCATTCCGGCTGACGAAGCCTCGACGGCGGACGGCGAACCGCTAAGCGTTGGTGACACTGTTGAGGTTGTTATCCGCAGCATTCACGGCGGAGACGCGCCGCCTATGCTGTCACGGGTCGATGCTGTGAACCGTAAGGTGTGGGGAGACCTCGAAGAAGCATTTAGAAACGACGTACCTGTTAAAGGCAGGATCATAGATAAGACGAAGGGCGGCCTTCGTGTCGACCTAGATGGGGTCGAGGGCTTCCTGCCGGGCTCGCAGATCGATTCCCGGCCGATCCGCAGTCTTGACCAATATGTCGGCCAGGAGATCGAAGCAAAGATCATCAAGCTCAGCCGCCGGCGCAATAATATCGTTATTTCACGAAAGGCGATCACCGACGTTGCAATCAATGAGCAGAAAGAGAAGACGCTCAATTCAATCGACGTAGGTTATGTCGTCGAGGGCGTGATCAAGAATCTGACCGAATATGGCGCTTTCGTTGACATCGGCGGCATCGACGGGCTTCTTCACGTCACAGACATGTCGTGGGGACGTCTGCAGAATCCTGGTGAACAGTTTAAGGTGAGCGACCAAATTCAAGTAAAGGTGCTGAAACTCGACCGTGAGAAAGATAAGATCTCGCTTGGCTATAAACAGCTCATTCCAGATCCGTGGTCGACCGTGGTTGAAGTTTATGAAGTAAATTCGCGTGTTAAGGGCCGAGTGTCGTCGGTTACCGATTACGGCGTTTTTGTCGAGTTGGAGCCGGGCGTTGAGGGCCTGGTGCACGTTTCAGAGATATCGTGGTCAAAGCGAGCGAACAATCCGCGGCGGATGTTCAATCGCGGCGATGAGATCGATGTTCAGGTGCTTGGCGTAGACACGGTTGAAAAACGGATCAGCCTTGGCATGAAGCAGCTGCTCGACAACCCGTGGGACAACGTTGAGTACCGTTTCCCGGTTGGTACTAAGATTACCGGAAAAGTTCGCAATCTGACAGATTTCGGAGCGTTTGTTGAACTTGAGGACGGTATCGACGGACTCGTTCATGTATCGGACATCACATGGGCCAAGAAGCTGAAGCATCCCAAAGAACTTCTCAAGAAGGATCAGGAAGTTGAAGCGATCGTTACTAACATCGATGCGTCGGCACAACGGTTGTCGCTCTCGATGAAGGATCTCACGCCGAGTTCGTGGGAAGGCTTTACATCAACCCACCGTCCGGGCGACACGATTCGTGGTAAGGTCACGCGTTTCACCACTTTCGGGGTGTTCGTCGAACTTGGAGAAGGGCTCGAAGGGCTGTGCCACATATCGGAACTTACCGAAGATCACGTCGAGCGTCCGGAGGACGTTGTGCAGGTCGGCCAGGAGCTTGATTTCAAGATCTTACGGATCGAAGATGCGGAACAGCGGATCGGGCTTTCACTTCGCGCGGTTGGTAAAGACGATGAACCGATCGTTGACACTCGTCAGTATACCACCAGTGTTGCCAAAGGCGGCATGGCTTCGCTTGGTGAACTTGCAAAGCTGAAGTTCGGAGGCGACGCTGAAGGGGAAAATGCTCCTGTAGAAAAGGAAGAATCGAAAAAAGACCGCCGCGCAAAATCAAAACAGGCTGCCGCCGAAAGGGATGCGGCTGAAGA
>JACDAK010000188.1 GCA_013695495.1 Blastocatellia bacterium
GTTCGCCCACCACTCATGCCCCAACTCATGCAGCATCAGCCAATCAAACCCGTCTTCGTTGTACCGAAACTTGTTGCCATAGGCGATCAGCGTTGCGTGCTCCATTCCCAGATGCGGCGTCTCCGCAATGCCGAGCTTCTGCGACCGCCAAGGGAAGGGGCCCAGGTACTTCTCAAAGAACGCGTTGTATTTCTTCGTTTCCTCTATCAGTTTCGCGCCCTGTTCGTAACTCTCCGGCAGGATAAAAAACTCGATCGGTATCGTCTCGCCCTTAATGCTCTTCGTGCTGTCCTTTATCACCCGATAGGGTGCAGCGTTAAACACGATCTCATAGTTGGGAATCGGGTTCGTCATCCGCCACGTATACGTCGAAAAGCCGTCGCCAAGCTTCTTTACGCCTTGCAGCGTGCCCGGCCCCGCCGCCACGAGCGGATCCGGCAGGGTCAGGTTCATCACCGTCACGTCCGCCTTGTCCGAGGGATGATCCTTCACCGGAAAAAGCAGATCCGCACCGTCATTCTGCAGCGCCACCGACACCCAGTCCGCCCCCGACGGCGTCTTCGCCCACATAAAGCCCCCAACCCACGGCGGATTCGGCGCCACCCGCGGCGAACCCGCGTAGTCAACGGTAACACTGATGTTCTCACCCACTTGTTTTGTCAGCGGAAACCAGATGCGTATAACGCCCTCAGTATGTTCATATTTGAGCTCCGCCCCGCCCTGCTCCGCCACACGCGAAACCTTGAACGGCGTGTCCAGATCCAGCATGATCAAGTTCGTAGGTATTACGATCTTCGCTGTCATTGTGCTCGATCCGCTGATGAACTTCCGCGCCGGCTCGACCCTCAACGAGATCTCATAGCTCAACACATCAAATGCCGCCTGCTCCATCGCCAGCGGCCCGCCCGTCTCGGTCGGACGCGCCCCGTGCTCCCGCTGGCCCCAAGCCAACGCCGAAAGCATTACCAGCGCAGCCGTGATCGCATAAAATTGTTTCATATTTAATCCTCGCGTCGAACTTTACAGAGAGATCGGTTTGAATAAAAATAGCATCAAAGCAAACGAGATGAACAGGAACCTTTTCGCCATCGCCTTTCTTTTCGCAGCCGCGGTCGCAGTCGCTGGCCAACCACCCACGCCCACTCCGGCTGAAAAGGCACCCGCAAAATCGAATGAGCGCCCCGCCGCACCGCAGAAGGCCGAACCCTTCGACGACGCCGACGTAAAGACCATGGCAGCCCAATGCGTCACGCTCAATACCGAGGCCGGCATCATCCGCCTCGAACTCTATCCGGAGCACGCCCCCGAAACCGTGCGCAGCTTCCTAAACATGGTCGCCACCGGCATGCTCGACACGACCGCCTTCACCCGCACGGTCCCCAACTTCGTCATCCAGGGCGGCGACCTCTATTCACGCGAAGGCGAGGTCACCTACAAGATCGGCATGCGGGCGCGAAAGGTCCTGCCCGATGAACCCAACAAGTTGCTCCACGAGCGCGGCATTATCTCAATGGCTCGCGGTGACGAAGCCAACACCGCCACCACCCACTTCTTTATCCTCGTTGCCGACGCCCCCACCCTCGACAATAAATTCGCGGCTTTCGGCCGCGTTACCGAAGGCATGGACATCGTCGACGCCATCAACAAAGCAAAAGCCACCGACGAAAAACCCGAAAAACCCGTCCGCATCAAGAAAGCGGCGGCGGCCCTCTGCGGATCCTAAACTCCTCAGCAAAATCCATATCCAGCGTCATCCGATACTCATTCGCCATTGACGGATGTCCGTGCTCCATCGCCACGTCTATCCCGTTCCGATAAACCTCCGCTGCCTTCTCCCGATCGCCGACTAGCTCATAAGCCTTTGCCAGCGTCCCATAGGCGTTCCCCTCATCGTCCGCCTTGACGAGATAATCTTCCAGCACCCGAATAACGTCCGCGTGCCGCCCCTCTTTCTCATATTCTTTCGCTAGCCCGAACATCACCATCGTGTTCTCCGGGTCCGCCGCCAACATCTGTTCAAAAACTTCAGTTCGATTTTGCATTATTTAAAACAACCTCTGCTGCATCGGCTCCGCGGCGACAGGCGAGACGGTCGCCGAAGCATCCTCGCTCTCATGCCCCCTAAATCCCAATCGCTTTGCATGGAAATCAAACAATTTCCGCGTAACTTCCCACTGCTCCGTCTTCCCAACGCTCCGCTCCGCAAACGTGTTGTGCCGCAACTTCCCGCCGCGCTCCCGCTTCATCGTGTTTATGATCTTCGCCACACGCGTAGGCGAAAGCCGCTCGTGCATCTTCTGCACAAAATACTGCTCGATCGAATCCGTATCCAGGTGCAGCATCGACATAAAAGCCCGTGTCGCACCCGCCTCCTTCGCCCGCTCCAACAGCCCCGGAATGTCCGATTCGTTATACCCCGGTATCACCGGTGCTATCCCGATCCCCGTCTTGATCCCCGCGTCCGAAAGCGTCTTCATAGCCCGAAACCGCGCTTCCGGCACCGGCGTATACGGTTCAAACGGATTCGAACTCTCCGTCGTCAAAAAGGGCAGCGAAAACATCACCGTCACCTTCAGCCGCTTCAGCACATCAATGTCCCGCGTCACCAGCGGCGATTTCGTTATCACACCAACCGGCACACCAAACTCGGCACAGATCTCCAAGCACTGCCGCGTCAGCTTATACTCCGCCTCCAGCGGCAGATACGGGTCCGTCGCAAACGAAAAATCAATGTGCGGCATCCGCTCCCGCGTCTTCTTCAGCTCCTGCCGCAGTATCTGCGGCACATGCGTCTTAACGACGATCTTCGTCTCAAAATCCGTGCCCGCACCGTACCCCAAATACTCGTGATACTGCCGCGCAAAACAATACGTGCACCCATGCACGCACCCCCGATAGCAATTCACCGTGAACCGCCAGCCGCCTTCCCAGTCCGACGCAAACGCCTTAGTTATCACCTTCCGCGTCGCCGTCTCTTCAAACACCTCTAGCTTTGTCGGCGGCGGTTCGCCCACATATTCCGCCGAATAGCGGTCATATGGATTTGGAGGATTCTGAATTTGTCGCACAGATGATACATTAATGCATCGACGGCGTATTAGCAAGAAACTCGGCCTAAGTTTTCAACGCATTCCTCTCCCAAAAAACCCCATCCACAAAACCCTGTATCGCCCTTTCACCCTCCGCCATCTCCAACCGCTTTACCGCCGCCAAACAATGCTCCCGATCAGCCTCTATCGTCACAAAATCTCGCCCAAGCTTCTTTGCCGCGACAGCCGTCGTCCCGCTCCCCGCAAACGGATCAAGCACCGCGTCTCCGGCATCAGTGCTCGCCAATATCAACTTCGCCAGAAGTTTCTCCGGCTTCTGCGTCGGATGGTCCGTGTTCTCCGGCATCGACCAAAACGGCACCGTAAGGTCCGTCCACAAATTAGAAGGATGCGTATCCCGAAAATTACCTCCCTCCGTCTCCTCCCAATCCTTCGGCCGCCCATTTTCTTTATACGGAGCCACCACCCGCCGCCGCAGCTTCACCGCGTCGAGACTAAATTTGTACTCTTCGGAAAGCGTAAAGAACCAGATATCCTCCGACGCGTTCTTCCAGTTCATCCGCGCCCCACGCCCCTTCTCACGCTCCCACGTGATCCGGTTTCGCACCGTAAAATACTTCGCTCCCGCCCGCTCTATCGCCGAACTCGAACGCCAGTCCCCACAGATGTAAACCGACGCCGTCGGCTTCAGCAGCGGCACACACAATCCGAGCCAAGAATCCAACCACTCCTCATAGCTCTCCGCCGTCCGACTCTTAAACGCTTCCGACCCAAACTCCTTCGTCAAGTTATAAGGCGGATCCGCAAACAGCAGATCAAAACTCCCCGCCTCCAGCTTTCGCAATACCCCAAACGCATCACCGCAGATCACCGTATTCGCAAGCTCCGCTCCCGCCTCTAAACTCCCGCCGTCCAAGACGCACGCCAACAACCGCTCGCGCTCATCCGCACGCACTTCCACCGTCCGGTTCCTCGGCGCCCTCACCTTATTCGTCATCGTCTTTCTTCGGGATCACCGTCACTGACCCGTCACGTTCAAGATACGCTGTCTTTACTTCCTCCGGCGTTTCCACTCCGCCTTCCTCGCGAAGAGCTTGCTTTATATCTTCATCCGTAAGCTTACTCTTCTCCGCCGCATCCTCCTGCACTTCACCGTCAATGATCAGTTCGCGCGGCCGGTCTTCGATAACCTTTTCAAACGCCGGCCAGTAATATGCGACGGTTGCCATCAGCCAGTGGAAACCCAACAGCACCCCGACCACCACCACCATATTCACCAGCGAGATCGCACCGGTCAGACCCCTCCCCATTATCGACCCCACGATAAACCCTAGCAGGATGTCGAACGCCGAATAGTCGCCCATAAACCGCCGCTTTCCGATCTTGATCAGCACCAGGGCGATCACATAGATGATCGCCGCCCGGGCCGCCACCTGTCCCGCACTTATGTCCTTGTATTCCTGACCGCCTCCGCCGATCAGCCACACAAACGAGTCCCAAATGCTTTCCATTCAGTTATTATCGCACCCACAGCCCTAAATCTGCAGGCCGCGCCTCCTTGACCCTCAAAATGCCAAGTGATAATGTTATATGTTTTGATACTCAGACGATCGTAGAACCGTATTTAAGACGTTAATATTTTATCCTAATATGTTGCTTCTGGCCTTTGCCGAATCGATCCAGCTTTTCCCGGATGGAACCCTGTTCATTCACATAGGGTTGATCCTTGTGATGATCTGGGTCCTCAATCGAACGTTTTTCAAACCGATCAACGCCGTTATCGACCGCCGCTCCAAACAAAAGGTGGGCCGCGGCGGCGAGGCCGACGACATTCTCCGCGAGGTCATCGAGAAAGAAAAACAATACGAGCAGACAATGCGAAAAGCTCGGGGTGAGACCTACGAGATGATCGAACGCGAACGCGCCGCCGCCGTAGACGCCCGTCAGGCAGCGATTACCGGTGCACGCACCGAGGCCGCCGAGCTCCTGACCCGGGAACAAAAAGAACTCCGCGACCAGATCGCAGAAGCACGTGTAAGCATCGCCCTCGAAGCCGAAAAGATGTCGGACAAGATCAGCGGCACGATCCTAAAGGTGTAATATGTTGGCATTTTTCACAAACATCGTGTTCCTGTTCGCCGCCGCGTCCACCGGCGACGAAGGCGGTTTCACCCAATTCTGGAACACGTACCTTAACTACCCCGGTTTCGAGGTCTGGAAGTTCGTGAACCTCGCGATCTTCGTCAGCGTCCTCGTTTATTTGCTGAACAAGCCGCTCTCCGAAGCCTTCAAAGCTCGCCGCGAAGAGATCCGCTCCGAACTGATCCGTGCCGAAGAAGCTAAAAAGGCCGCACTCGCAAAACTGACCGAGACCGAGGCCAAACTTGCCTCCGTCCCCAACGAAGTTGAAAGGATCAAAAGCGAGGCAACGTCCGAGATCGAAGTTGAAAAGGCGCGGCTCGCCGCACAGGCACAAGCCGAAGCCGCAAAATTAAGAACGCAAACCGAAGGCGAGATCGTCCGCATCGGCCAGGTCGCACGCCTCGAACTCCGCCGTTTTGCCGTCGAAGAGAGCATCCGCCGCGCAGAAGAAAAGCTGCGTGCAAGTGTCGACGAATCAACCGATGCTCAGCTCATCGGCTCCGGCATCGCTGCGATCGGAGGTATGAAATAACATGAGCGAACAAGCGATCGCACGCAGATACGCATCCGCCCTGATCGACGTCGTTTCGAAAACCGGCGACACTGAAACGGTCAAGAACGAGCTGAAAAGCTGGGAAGAAATGATCAACTCAAACGTTGATCTCAAAACGGTGCTCGCAAGCCCTGCCATCGCACATGCTAAAAAAGACGGCGTGCTCGAGGGGCTGCTCCAGCGCACAAAGCCGTCGCAGACGACCGCAAATTTCCTGCGGGTGCTCCTTCAGAACAGCCGGCTCGGCAACCTGTCCGAAATCAACCTCTCGTTCGATACGGTGATGGACGAACGCTCCGGCAACGTCACCGGCGAAGTGCGCTCTGCACACGCGCTTAACCAGCAGCAGCAGGATCAGCTCGGCGAAAACCTCGAAAGCGTCACAGGCAAGCGGGTAAAGCTCGAGTTTGTTATCGACAAAGAACTTATCGGCGGCGTCGTCGCCCGTATCGGCTCGACCGTTTACGACGGCTCCGTAAGAACTCAATTAGGGAAATTTAGAGAAGAATTAATGACTAGATAGCGAGGGCAACAGATCAAGGCCGCTGTCGGCGGCTGGAAAGCGCCCTTTGCTCATATCAATATGGAAGCAATTAAAGCTAATGAGATCAATGAGATCATCCGCTCACAGATCGAAAATTTCGATCCGTCAATGACCGTGGATGAGGTCGGCACAGTCATCAAGGTCGGCGACGGCATCGCCGAGATCTACGGCCTTGAAAAAGTAATGGCCGGCGAACTACTCGAGTTCCCCCACGGCGTCCGCGGCCTTGCCCTCAACCTTGAGGAAGACAAGGTCGGTTGCGTACTTTTTGGTGATTTCCAGAAGATCAAAGAAGGCGACCAGGTAAAGCGCACTCGCCGCATCATGAGCGTCCCGGTCGGCGACGCAATGATCGGCCGCGTCGTTGACGCACTCGGCAACGCCATCGACGGCAAAGGCGAAATCATCACCGATCTCTACAACCCCGTCGAGCGTATCGCCCCCGGCATCATCGACCGCCAGCCTGTAAAAGAGCCGCTCCAAACCGGCCTCAAGGCTATCGATGCGATGGTTCCCGTCGGCCGCGGCCAGCGTGAGCTGATCATCGGCGACCGCCAGACCGGCAAGACCGCCGTCGCTATCGACACCATCATCAACCAAAAGGGCAAGGACGTCATCTGCGTCTATGTCGCCATCGGCCAAAAAGCATCGACGGTAGCTCAGGTTGTTAAAAAGCTCGAAGATCACGGTGCAATGGATTACACCGTCGTCGTATCGGCGACCGCATCCGACCCCGCCGCGATGCAGTTCCTCGCTCCTTATTCAGGATGCGCGATCGGCGAATATTTCCGCGACAACGGCCGCCACGCTCTAACGATCTACGACGATCTTTCAAAGCAGGCAGCCGCTTACCGCGAGATCTCGCTCTTGCTTCGACGTCCTCCGGGTCGCGAAGCCTATCCCGGCGACGTTTTCTATCTTCACTCACGCTTGCTCGAGCGCGCGGCAAAGATGTCCGACGCCCGTGGCGGCGGTTCGCTAACCTCGCTTCCGATCATCGAAACGCAGGCAGGCGACATTTCCGCCTACATTCCGACAAACGTGATCTCGATCACCGACGGTCAGATCTTTCTCGAATCCGACCTCTTCAACTCCGGTGTCCGCCCCGCTATCAACGTGGGTAACTCGGTTTCGCGTGTAGGCGGTGCGGCACAGATCAAGGCGATGAAGGCAGTCGCAGGTACGCTCCGTATCGATCTTGCTCAATATCGCGAACTCGCTGCGTTCGCTCAGTTCGGCTCGGACCTCGACAAATCGACGCAGTCACAGCTCGAACGCGGCCGCCGCCTGACAGAGATCCTCAAGCAGGGTCAATATCAGCCGATGGAGGTCGAGCAGCAGGTTGTCATCATCTGGACCGTCACCAACGGCCACGCAGACGACATCGCCGTTGAGGACCTCAAGCGGTTCGAAGAAGAGCTGATCGTCTTCATGAAAAACGCCCATCCCGGCGTCATGAACACGCTCCGCGATAAGAAAATCCTCGACGATTCGCTCAAAGCCGAGCTCAAAGAAGCCGTCGAAGATTTCAAGGCCACACGCTGGAATAAAGACCAACCCGGCTCACCCGCAGTAGAAGCGGCAGCAGCATAGCAGGTCGGAGCGATCGCCGATATAGGGATTCAACTTTGAACTAGGAACTAGAAACTCCAAAATGGCCAGTCTATTAGACATGCGCCGACGCATTAAGTCGGTAAAGAACACACAGCAGATCACCAAGGCGATGAAAATGGTCGCCGCGGCAAAGCTCAAACGTGCGCAGGACCGCGTAACTGCCGCACGCCCCTTCGCCAAAAAAATGTCTGCCGTTCTCGGCGGCCTTAGCTCAAAGGTGACCGACGAGTTTTCGCATCCCCTGCTCACCGAACGCGGCGACGAGAAATATCTCGTCGTCCTCGTCACGGCCGACAAGGGCCTAGCCGGTGCATTCAACGCAAACGTGATCAAGGCGACCCAGGCGTTCCTAAAAGAAAATCCGGACAAAACGATCGAGCTCATGGCGGTCGGCCGCAAAGGTCGCGATTTCTTCAAACGGCGCGAGCTTTCCATCCCGTCCGAACACATCGGCCTCACCGGCGCCGGCCAGGTAAAATACACCGACGCCGTCGACATTGCACAAGAGGTGATCAAAACATTTACGGAAGATGAGTCGCTCGACAAGGTATTTCTCGTCTTCACCGAATTCAAGACCGTCCTCTCGCAAAAGCCGGTCGTCGAACAACTCCTCCCGATCCCAAAGATCTCGACAGCTGCCGAGGGCGAAGCCGAACAGGACGCCGAGTACATCTACGAACAGCCCGCGGCTGAGATCTTCGGCAAGCTCCTCCCCAAACAGGTCGAAACCCAGGTTTACCGCGCAATGCTCGAATCCGTCGCATCCGAACAGGGTTCGCGCATGACCGCCATGGATTCCGCTTCAAAGAACGCCGGCGAACTCATCGATTCACTCACGCTCAACATGAACCGTATCCGTCAGGCAGCCATCACCAAAGAGATCATCGAGGTCGTCAGCGGTGCTGCTGCACAATAACGAATCAACCGATCACCCGAACAGGCGCCGGCGTTTATCACGCTACGCGCCGGTTCTTTTTTGGATCGGCGTTATCTTCTATTTATCCGGCGGCGGCGGCTCCTTCAACGAAACATCGCGCTACGTCCGGCCCCTGCTCGAGTTCCTCTTCCCAACCGCCGACGTCGAAACGCTCCAGCTCTACCACGGCTACATCCGCAAACTCGCCCACGTCGCCGTCTATGCGGTCCTCGGCATCCTCGCCGCCCGCGCGTTCACCACTTCGCAAATGCACACCCTCCGCACACGCTGGCCCATCGCCGTCCTCGCGCTCGTCATCGCGATCGCGCTCATCGACGAATTCCAACAGAGCTTCAACGACGCCCGCACGGGTGCTGTCGGCGACGTCGCCCTGGACACCCTTGGCGGCATTCTCGCCGTCGCTGCGTTCATAATTCTTCGTAAACTTTGGCGCCGCATCAGACCCGCCCGGCCTCCTCAATAAGCTCGTTAATAAGCCGTGCCTCAGGCAGCGTCCGCCAGTGCCGCACCGGCATCTCCTTCTTCATCGCGCCAACCTTCAGCCGAAACGGATTAAATATCGCTCGATAATACGTGAGCCAAAAATCTTCAGTCGTATCATCGGCCAACGCCACGCGCTCAACACCCGGCGAAAACTTCAGTTCCTCAAGGTCCCAATGTGCACAAAGCTTCGGCGTAAATATCGAGAACCGCATATCCCCAAACCGCCGCACAAAAAACGGCACCGCCTTCTCCACAGTAAAATGCTGCGGCTCATGCCAAGCCGCAAAAACCTTTTCACCTTCGACCTCTATCTCACGAAACCGCACAAAAGCATGAAATTTATGCACGTCCCGATTCACCGCCTTCTCCATCAGCCGAGCACACCGCATATCCTCATCCGACTCGATCTCCAATAGATGCCGCCGCCCACCCGCGATCCGATATAGCAGCCGATACAACAACCCCCAACGCTCCACGCTCTCATAACACGCCACCGCCCTCGCCAATTTCAAAAACTCCGCCGGAACCCGAAATGTTCCACACGGTGCCGCATCATCATCAGCCGCAGCATTCCCAAACAGCCCCGCCTGCCCACCGCCGCTCCACACCACCTCGTCAGGCCGCACCCCGCGAGCTAAAAGCCCACGCGCCGCTTCTCGCCACTCCGCAAAACTATCCCCCGGGTCCGCATAGATCATCAGATCTCCCCCATCACCACCGTTGCCGGCCCCGGTGCAAAAAGCGAAAGCTGCTCGGCCGGCCGCCGAAACCGCGTCATCAGGTCCGTCTTATCTAAATTGAACACATCCGGATTATGATCCGCCGTTACAACAAACCACTTCGCCCGATTCATACTCACCTTCAACCGCACCAGGTCCGCCAGCCCGATCCTGTGAAACCGCCTGATCTTCACTATCCTGTCCACATTCCGCACCCCAATTCCCGGCACGCGCAACAGCAGCGACCGCGATGCCCTATTCACATCCACCGGAAAAAGCTGCCGATGCGCCAGCGCCCACGCCAGCTTCGGGTCCTTCGTCAGATCCAAATTCCCATCCGCTATCTGCGCCGTTATCTCGCTTGCCGAAAACCCGTAATGCCGTATCAGCCAATCCGCCTCATATAACCGATGTTCCCGCATCGGCGGCGTCGGCGTCCGCGACAGTTCAGGCGAAGTAAACTCCGCCGGCGAAAACGCCGAGTAATACACCCGCCGCAGCTTAAATTTCTTATAGAGCTCCTCCGCCTTCTTCAGTATCACGCTGTCCGAACTCCGGCTCGCACCCACCACCAACTGCGTCGATTGCCCCGCACCCGCAAACGTCTCACCCGCGCCAGCCGGCCGGGCGCTCTTCTTATCCGCCCGCGCACGTTCCCGCGATTCATCGATCTCCGCCCTCAGCGTCCCCATCGTATCCTCGATCTCACCGATCGTCTTCTCCGGCGCCAGCTTGTCCAGATCCTCCTGCACCGGCATCTCGATATTCGCACTCAACCGATCCGCATATTTCCCCGCCTGCTTCAGCAGCACTTCCGAGGCCCCCGGAACCGCCTTCAGGTGTATATACCCGCCGAAATTCTCTTCCTCCCGCAGCTTCTTCGCCACCAGCACCAGCTGCTCCATTGTGTAATCCGCGTTCTGGATGATCCCCGAACTCAGAAACAGCCCCTCGATATAATTCCGCTTATAAAAATCGATCGTCAGCCGCACCACCTCTTCCGGCTTGAAGCGCGCCCGCCTCACATTTGAACTCCGCCGGTTCACGCAATACGAACAATCCCAAATGCACACATTCGTCAGCAGCAGCTTCAACAGCGAAATACATCTACCGTCCGGAGTATAGCTGTGGCAGATCCCCATCCCTTCCGTATTCCCGATGCCGCCCTTCGGCCGCTCACGCTTAGAACCGCTCGAAGCACACGAAGCGTCATACTTTGCGGCATCTGCTAAAACTGAGAGTTTTGTCTTTAATTCCATTTCCTTTACTTTACCAACCCACCTACATCAATACAATGTTGCATTGATGATACACACCGGGCCCGCGATGTCCGTTCATCTGCCTCAATCTTCCATTTATTAGAACTTTATGGCATATTCTATCGTTAGACATTCCACAAGGAGAACATCTGAATGAGCATTATTGATAAGGTTAAAGGTGCCGCAATGAACCAGTTCATCGAGGTCATCGAATGGCTTGATGAATCGCGCGACACGCTTTTATACCGCTTTCCCGTTGCCGGCCAAGAGATCAAGAACGGCGCACAGCTGATCGTTCGCGAATCTCAGGCTGCCGTCTTCGTTTTCGAGGGCCAGGCAGCCGACGTTTTCACCCCCGGCCGCTACACGGTCGAGGGCGGCAATACCCCCATCCTTTCAAAACTCGGTGCATGGAAATACGGCTTCAACTCGCCCATCAAGGCAGAGGTCTATTTCGTCAATACCAAACAGTTTACCGATATGAAGTGGGGAACATCTAACCCTCTAATGCTCCGCGATACTGATTTCGGC
>JACDAK010000200.1 GCA_013695495.1 Blastocatellia bacterium
TTCCAAGAGAAACGCGTAATTACGTTCCGAACATCCTTGCGACGATCTTGATCGCGAACAGTCCGCATCAATATGGCTTTGGCCATGTTCGGCCGGCTCCGCCGCTCCGTTATGACCGCGTTCGAGTTCCGGCGTCGACGAATCTGAGCCTAATCGCACAAGCGGCCGATACGACGGTGCAATACGTTCGCTATCTGAACCCGCACCTGAGGACTAACATGACGCCGCCGGAGCCGTATGTGATCAACGTTCCGGCGGGCAAAGCCAACGAAGTGGTGGCTGTGTTCCGGCGCATCCCGGCATCGCGACTAAACGATACGAACCTCGCAAGATCAGTTCAGGGAGAGACTTGGCAGACGATCTCAAACCGCACAGGCATACCGGTAGAGGACCTGATGGCGGCAAACCCGGGAATGTCTCAGCCGACTGGTAAGGTATTCGTGCCGGCGGCTCAGGTTCCGGGCGGAAGGGTACAGGCCACCAGCTATTCCAGGCCTACTGGATCACCAGGCTCAACGGCTGCGACATCAAATGTGACCATTGTTAAGGCTCAGTCCGGTGATACCGTAGCGAAACTCGCTCAGCGTCACGGCGCTGACCCGGTCGAAGTCGCGAAATACAACGGGCTTCTTCCCAATTCGGTGCTTGGTGCGGGTCGTGAGATCCGCCTGCCTGCGGCAGCGTCCAACTAATCCTGAGCTAGAATCATATAAAAGCCGGGGGCACGTAGCTTCCGGCTTTGTGTATTTGAGGCATACAGGAACGGGCTTTGCATACTACTTTCTCGAAAAGGGAGAAATTATGCAAGACGTAAATCAAATGCCTATGCCGGATGTTGATCAACCCGATCCCAACATAGATCCCGGCAACCGAAGGAATAACGACATAGAACAGATCAGCGACGAGGAGTCTATCCCGTTGCCGCCGGACCAGCAACCGCCGAGTCCCATCGAAGATCCACCTGATACGGTCAGTCGTCCGCCGATCGAGGAAGAGGACCAACGTCCCTCACAGATTGTTGGCTGACGATTTGACAAGAACGAGGACTGTAACTAATATAGTTACAGATGGCAGCTAATAGTCAATTTGCGATGGCAGTCCACATCCTTGCGATGTTGGCTTCGTCGCGCGACGAGAACCTTAGCTCAAGCTATATTGCCGGCAGTGTCAATACAAATGCGGTTGTGATCCGGCGACTTCTGGGTCAGTTGGGTCACGCGAAATTGGTCGTTTCTCAGACCGGCGCGAACGGCGGTACGAGACTTTCTCGATGTCCGGACGAGATCAATCTTTCAGAAGTCTATCAGGCTGTTAATTGCGGTGAGGTTTTTGCACTTCATAGCAAAGGCCCGAATCGGGACTGCCCGGTCGGACGAAATATGGAATCGGTACTGTGCAATCTGCAGAAAGAGATCGATCACGGCATCTATAACAAATTATCGCAGTACACCTTGGCGAATCTGTTCGAAAAGGTGGAAACGGAACGATGAATATTTTTTTAGCTGGATCTGTATCCGAGTGTGTTACAGAAATCGGCCGCAACGAGCAAGGGACGTGAGGGAAGTATGTGAAATGATCCCGCTGCACCGGTGAGGAGCCCGACGGCGGCGTGTTCGAGCTGTCGGTGCTGCTCAGGGACTGTCGAGTAATGATAATTAAGGGAGATCAGACGATAACATGAAGATATTAGCATTGATCGTAGTAGCATTCGCTCTGGCGGGCGTAGCGTGTGAGGACCCGGCAGCTAGAACTAGCAAGGCCGTGACGGCAGAACCGATCTCAGTCGAGACGACAAACGTACGGAGCGAGGCGAATCCGGCATCAGGCCGTGAGATCGTTGCGCTTTCGCAGGAGAACTCAAAGCTAGAGTTTGTCGGTTCGAAAGTGACGGGTAGGCATGACGGAGGCTTTCGCCAATTTTCGGGGACGATCGAGATCGAGGACGGTCTTGTCGAAAAGAGCCGCGTCGCGGTGGAGATCGAGATGGCATCCGTTTATACCGACGCGGACGGGCTGACCGAGCATCTTCAAACTGAAGATTTCTTTCTCGTGCGCGACTTTCCGAAAGCCCTTTTCCGATCGACGCAGATCGCTCCGGATGCGGAGAAAGGCGAGGGTCACTACACCGTGACAGGCAACCTGACGCTTCGGGGAACCGAGCGTTCCGTCACTTTCCCAGCGATGATTTCGCTCACCGGTGACGCGGTTGCGGTAAATGCGGAGTTTTCGATCAACCGGAAGGACTTTGGCATTATTTACGCCGGAATGGCGAATGACCTGATCCGCGACGATGTGGTGATAAAGATGGACCTGAGATCCATGCGAAAGGCCTGATCAGGCTTCACGCGGCGGGGTGAAGCAAGCGGCGGGACCTTTTCCTGTCATGGAACCGCAACGGACCGCCCCGCGGCGTGAGCATTTTAGGGTTTTTATTCCGATAGCTATACTGACTTCGTGAAAGCTTACGCAATAAGAGAATTCGGCATTGAAAAGCTCGCCATGGCCGAGCGCGATATGCCGGTGCCCGGCCCGGGCGAGGTGTTGGTGCGATTGCACGCAGCGTCGCTCAACTTTCGTGACGTAATGGTCGTTTCAGGAAAGTATAACCCGCGGATGAAGCTGCCGGCGGTGCCGCTTTCCGATGGAGCGGGAGAAGTGGTCGAGGTAGGGAGCGGCGTTTCGAAGTGGATGGCGGGCGACCGCGTGATGCCTACGCTGGTACAGGGATGGATCGATGGCGGGCCAAGTGCGGTGAAACGAAAAACATCTCTGGGGGCCGGTGCAGAATGGGACGGAGTGCTTCGGGAATACGCGGCGTTTAGCGAGGACGGTTTGGTCCTAATCCCGGAATATTTGACCTATGAGGAAGCGTCAACACTGCCGTGTGCGGCTCTGACGGCATGGCATGCACTGATAGTTTCAGGCGGGATCAAGCCCGGAGAGACAGTGCTAACGCAGGGAAGCGGCGGGGTGGCCGTTTTTGCACTTCAGTTCGCCAAGATGGCAGGTGCACGTGTAATAGCCACCTCGAGCAGCGATGAAAAACTTGTGCGTTTGAAAGAACTCGGTGCAGATGAGTGCATCAACTATCGCGATGTGCCGGATTGGGATCGTGTGGTGCTCGATCTGACCGGACGCGACGGTGTGGATCATGTGGTAGAGATCGGAGGGGCGGGAACGCTGGAGCGTTCGGTTCGTGCTGTAAGGATCGGCGGGCATATCGCTATGATCGGTTCTCTGACGGGGTCAGAAGAGTTTGATCCGATACCGCTTTTCATGAAAGCGGTTCGATTGCAGGGGATCTTTGTGGGGTCGCGGGTGATGTTTGAAGAGATGAGCAAGGCCATTGAGCACGCACAATTGAAGCCGGTAGTCGAACGGGTATATGATTTCCACGCGGCAGCGGAGGCACTGGAGTTTTTACAAACCGGCAATCATTTGGGGAAGATCGTGATTAGAGTGGGCGGCTGAGGCCCAAACCTGAAAAACCTATTGGAGGATAAATCGCAGGGAATGATGATGGTGCGAAAGATGAGGTTGCCGAGCTCGCAGGCGAGATCGGATGGGAGGTCGAAGCCTCGGCGGTATAGATCAGGCTTTTTATTTGGAAGCCTTCGCTTCGCTCTTTGTGAACTATTGTTTCAAACACGGCACCTGGTCGCAGGGTTTTAAGTTTCTGAAACGGTAGGGAAGTGGTCGACGAACTTGATATTTGGCAATAGCGATATCGAAAGTTAAGATGTAATTAAATATACACGGGCCAGATAACGGCATCCGTAAAATACTGGTAGGGAGATTATTATGGGAAATTTTGCTAAGAGTGTGAATGATACAGAGTTTGAGACAAACGTACTTGGGTCGGATAAACCGGTACTGGTCGATTTTTGGGCTGAGTGGTGCGGTCCGTGCCGCATGATCGCGCCGGCTGTCGAGGCCGTTGCCGAGGAATATGAGGGGAAAGCGGGCGTTTATAAAATGAACGTGGACGACAACCCGAATGTGCCCAACCGTTACGGTATCAGGGGCATTCCGACGCTGATCCTTTTCAAGGGGGGCCAGGAGCAGGAGAGGATCGTCGGCGGGGTGAGCCGCGACGTGATCGCGAACGTTATTTCGAAATACGTTTAGAATGGCTGACGCTCGTCCCACGGCGGGCGTCTTTTTCCGATTGACCATATAATTGTATACGCATATAGTGATAGACATGCAAAGCGAAATGTCGGATGTAGTTCTAGCGATGGTTGCTGGACGGTTCAGGGTTTTATCGGAGCCGGCAAGGCTGCGATTGATCAATCTGCTGCGGGACGGGGAGATGAGCGTTTCGGAACTGACGGCGAAAATTAATACGAGCCAGCCGAATGTGAGCAAGCACCTGAAGCTTCTTACGGAGACGGGGATCTTGCGCCGCGAGCAGCGGGGGAACGCGGTTTTTTATTCGATCGCCGATCAGAGCATCTTCGCGTTGTGTGAGGTTGTTTGCGATGCGTTGAATATCAGGCATAAGGAGAGGGCGAACCTGTTCGAGTTTGCTTAATGGGAGAAGAAGATGAGTGAATGTACAGTTTTAACACTGATGGAAAAGTTGGACGGCGATGACATCAAGCTGCTCGATGTGCGGGAGCATGCGGAGTTTGCAGGCGGCCGGGTTGAGGGCGCTGATATCATTCCGCTCGGCGAACTTGAGAAGCGGCACGGCGAGCTTGATCATTCGAAGCCGATCTATGTGATGTGCCGAACGGGCCGACGCTCGGGCGAGGCGCAGCGGAAACTGAAAGCTCTTGGATTTACCAACGTGATCAACGTCGCGGGCGGCTTTGAGGCGTGGAAGAAAGAAGACCTTCCGTATCTGGCCGACGAAAATGCACCGTGGTCGATCGAGCGGCAGGTGAGATTTACGGCGGGCCTGATCGTATTTATCGGAGTTTTGCTGACGTTGTTCGTGGATCCTTATTTCATCGTGCTGCCGGGAATCGTTGGCTTCGGGCTGGCATTTACGGCGGTGATCGACTGGTGCGGAATGGGATTGCTGCTGGCGCGGATGCCGTGGAACCGACGGACGGCGGCTTAGTTTTGTTCACAATTTGCGGAGAAACGAAATGAAATTCAAACAATTTTATCTAGGATGTCTGGCACACGCGTCTTATTACATCGGCTCTGACGGCGAGGCGGCGATCATCGACCCGCAGCGCGATGTTCAGCAGTACATCGACGAAGCCGAGGCCAACGGCGACAAGATCAAATACGTGATCGAGACGCATTCGCATGCGGATTTTGTCAGCGGGCATATCGAGCTGGCAGAGAAGACCGGTGCCGAGATCGTTTTTGGTCATCGTGCGAATACGCAGTTCCCGACGCACAAGGTCGCGGATGGCGACACGCTGTCGGTAGGCTCGGTCGAGCTGAAATTCCTCGAAACGCCGGGGCACACGCCCGAAGGGATCACGATCGTCGCTCGGTCGGAAGACGAGCAAGAGCCGATAAAGATGTTCACGGGCGATACGCTGTTCATCGGGGACGTAGGCCGGCCGGATCTGATCGGGTCGAAGGGATTCACAGCCGAAGAGATGGGCGGAATGCTCTACGATTCGCTGCACGAGAAGATATTGCCGTACCCGGACGAGACGGAGATCTATCCGGCGCACGGGGCGGGGTCGCTGTGCGGCAAATCGCTCTCAAAGGAGACCTGGTCGACGCTCGGCGAGCAGCGTAAGTTCAACTATGCGTTGAAGCCGATGAGCAAGGACGAGTTCATAAAGGTCGTTGCCTCGGATCAGCCCGAAGTTCCGGCATATTTTCCGCTCAGCGCCGCACAGAACCTCTCCGGTTCGTCGTCGCTCGAAGATCTTGAGAAGCCTCGTCAGCTCACGACCCGGGAGATCGACAACTTTGACGGCGTCGTGATCGACGTGAGGCAGAACACGGAATACGGGGCCGGGCACGTGCTGAATTCGATCAACATCGGGCTCGGCGGGCAGTTCGCGTCGTGGGCGGGGACCCTGATCACGATCGGGACGCCCGTGGCCATCGTCGCGGAAAATCAGGAACAGGTGGACGAGTGCTTCATGCGGCTGGCGCGAGTCGGCATCGAAACGGTGAAGGGCTACAGCTTGATCGCGGACTATGAAAGCGAAAAGAAAGTGGTCGAGCAGGTGAGCGTCGACGATGTTCGCAGGCTGACGGAGAGCAAAGGCGCGCAGTTTGTGGATGTCCGCCGGCCGGCCGAGCATAACAACGGGCACGCGGCGGGCACGGTCAACCTTCCGCTCGATCGCCTCACACGCGAGATCGATCAGCTCGACGCCGCCAAGCCGACTTACGTCATCTGCCAGAGCGGTTACCGCTCAAGCGTCGCCACAAGCATGCTCGAAAACGCCGGGTTCGACAGCGTATTCAACGTCACCGGCGGCACCAAGGCATGGATGGACGCCGGGCTCGATACGGAAGTCACCGCGACGGCCTGCGCCGCTAGCTAATCACTCTTTAGATCGTTGTCTGCGGGCTCTCATCCGATCACTGGCGGTCTTGACACGCTGACGAGTGCTGATTTTGCTTGAAAGCCTGATATTTCGGGCTTTCGGCGATTCGGTGACGAATAAATTAGCTCCAGGGGCCTGCGCGGGAGGTCAGTGCGCCTGCGCGGAGCCTCGGTGCGCGGGCGCGGAGCCTCAGTGCGCGGGCGCACCGGGTCAGTGCGCGGACGCTCCGGGTCAGTGCGCGGGCGCTCCGGGTCAGTGCGCGGCCTCCGACAGGAGGGCAGCGTCGCCGGAGGTCGGGGCAGCGTTGCAGGGATAGGCCGGCAGGGGGCGGGGTCTGATACAATCGAAACATCGGCAAGAGGTAAAGGATATGAAGATCGGTGCAGTTTTATTCGCTCTCGTCTTTTCGTTGGTTGCGGTCGTCGGCGTTTCGGCGCAGGACGACGAGGTGATCAGGGTCGATACGGAGCTCGTTGAGGTTCCGATGACCGTTCTGGATGCGACAGGCAAGCCGATTCTTTCGATCAGGCAAGACGACATCGCGATCATAGAAGACGGTAAACGGCAGGAACTGACCGTTTTCGCCTCGGCTTCTGTGCCATTCGAGGTCGCTCTCTTGTTGGATACGTCGGGGTCGACGCGTTCCGAGCTGCAGCTGATCCAGCGAGCGGCTCAGCATTTCATCGA
>JACDAK010000256.1 GCA_013695495.1 Blastocatellia bacterium
GTGCTGATGAGTTCGACGGCATTTTCGTCACGGACTTCCTGCCGCCGGCTATCGGCTACACGGCACTGACCAACACGACCGGCGTAGGCGACCGTTCCCTTACCGTAACTATCAGTGACGAGACGGGGATTCCAACCGACGGAGCTTTCGTTCCGCGGATCTACTACTCGAAGAACGGAGCACCCTACGTGTCGTCCGCTTGTGTATTCGTCAGCGGCACGGTAACTGCACAAACTTGGACCTGTACGATCAGCAGCTCAGCTCTCGGCGGCGTAATGGCCGGCGACACTGTTCGGTACTTCGTGATCGCACAAGATACCGCAACGCCGATCAACGTCGGCTCTAATCCGGGCGGCGTAACGGCATCGGATGTCAACACGGTAACGGAAGCTCCTTCCGCGCCTAATTCATATCTGATCGTCGGCACTCTTCCGACATCGGTCAATGTCGGTGACGGCGGAATGTTCACGTCGCTCACCAATCCCGGCGGGCTGTTTGAGGCTCTCAATCTCGGCTTTGTGCTCGCAGGCGACACGGTGATTAACATCACCTCTGACCTTACGGCAGAGACCGGTGCGATCAATCTAGAGGAGTTCACCGAGGAAGCTCCCGGCGGATTCACCCTCACGATCAAACCATCTGGCGGAGCAAGGGTCATAAGCGGTACGGCAGCGACAAGTCGCGGCATTATCAACCTTGACGGCACTGATCGCCTGATCATTGACGGATCGCTCGACGGCGGCGAGGACCGCAGCCTGACGATCCGCAACCTTCAAACCGGTACATCTACCGTGATCTGGATCAAGAGCCTTCCCGGAAACGGGGCGACCAATAACGTGATCAAGAACACGATCATCACCGGTGCTCCGGGTCCTGATGGACTTACGACTGCAGGTATCCTTACCGGCAGCAGTGTGACCATCGGGGGCGAAGCCGAGGCGGCGAACAGCGGTAACCGTGTCGAAAACAACTGGATCTACGGAGTTCAGAATTCGATGTATGTGCGTGGCGGGTTGGCCGGCAACACCGATCAGAACTGGGTCATTCACAACAACGACTTCGGTTCGGCTGCTGCGGCGGAGAATAACATCTTCCGCGGTATACTGATCGGCAACACGAACAACTTCTATCTGACAAACAACCGCATTCAGGGAATTCGTTCGACTCCGGTCACTGCTGCTTCAATGAGCGGAATTCAACTGGCTTTCCTAGTAACCAATGGCGTTGTTGCGAATAATGATATCCGTAACATCAAGAACGTGAGCGGTTCAGGAGCAGGAGCGGGCGGCATCGTGGTTTCTAGCACTTCAACAGCTTCGAACACGTGGTTCGTTAACAACATGATATCGGACATCGCAGCGGTCGGTTCCGCAACTGTGACTAGCAATGGTCACGGCATCAGCGTTTCGGCCGGTTCGGGTTGGCACTTCTACTACAACTCGGTGAACATGGCCACAAACCAGGCGTCCGGCATCACTTCAGCAATGCATGTGACGGTCGGCGTAACGGCAGCGGGGGCTCTGAATATTCGCAACAATATCTTTGCGAACACTCAGACAGCCGGTGCGACGAGTTACGCGTTCCACAGTGCAGCTCCGGCGGCCGTCTATTCGGCGATCGACTTTAACAACTACTGGTCGACCGGCAGCGTCGGATTCCTTGGCACTGCAAGGGCGACATTGGCCGACTGGCAGTTGGCAACTGGGCAGGACCTCAACTCCCGGGCGGTCAATCCGTTGTTCGTTTCACCCACCGATCTGCACATTCAGCCGGGCAGCCCGGTGATTGGGCAGGCGACCCCGATCGCAGGCATCATGGCCGACTTTGACGGCGACGCACGCGACCCGGTCAATCCGGATATGGGTGCAGACGAAGTGGTCGGTGGTGCTGTGAACCTTGACCTCGGCGGACGCGTTCTAACCGCCGGAGGCCGCGGCATCGGCGGCGTCACGCTTCGCATAAGCGGCGGAAACCTCAGTGCGGATCGCCTCGCATTCACAAGCCCGTTCGGATTCTATAATTTCGAAGGGCTCGATGCGGGTACCTACACGGTAACCGTCTTCTCGAAGAGGCACACATTCGCTGTACCGATCCAGGTCATCGTACTCGGAGCGTCACAGTCGAACGTGAACTTCACCTCGGTACCCTAGCGAACTCACTCGCTATACAGAAAATGGGGCTGCCCGGCTTGGGCGGCCCCTTTTTGATTTACCTGCTGATACTTTTCAATCTAGATCCAAGTCATCCCCATTTGCCCGGCCCACTGAGACAATTGTCTGACCCACTGGGACAGTTGTCTGACCCACCGGGACGACGGCTGAGACCTTGGGTGATGGCAAAAGAAAAGCTCCGCAGCCCATTACGGCGGCGGAGCTTGTAGTTTTTGGCAGCGTTTAAACCGAAGCAGCGATCGCTTCGTCAAAGATCTCCAGCGCGACGTCCGCGTTCTCCTTCGACAGGATAAGCGGCGGCGACCACCTGATCGTACTCGTGCCGCAGCCCAGAATTATCAGCCCGCGTTCAAAGCACGCCATCTCGATCCTATCCCGAAGTTCCGCATCCGGCTTCAGCGACTCGCGGTTGGTGACGAACTCGACTCCGAGCATCAGCCCCATGCCGCGAACATCGCCGATGCACTCATATTTCTCCTGCAGCTTTTCGAGCCCGGCCTTCAAATATCCGCCGACCTCAGCGGAATTTTCGACCAGTCCGCCCTGCAGCAAATCGATCGTCTTTAATGCCGCGGCGATCGCAACCGGATTCCCGCCGAACGTCGACGCATGCGCACCCTTGTGCCACGTCATGATGTCCGCCTTCGCCGTGCAAACCCCGATCGGCATCCCCGACCCGATACCCTTCGCCATACAAACGATATCGGCCTTTACGCCGTCATGATGGTCCAGCGCGAACATCTTACCCGTACGGCCCATGCCCGACTGCACCTCATCCACGATCAGCAATATTCCATGCTCATCACAGATCCGCCTCAGCTCCTTAACAAAAGCCGTCGGCGCCGGCACATATCCGCCCTCGCCCTGCACGACCTCAAGTACGATCCCCGCGACCTCCTCAGGCGGCGTCGTCGTCTGAAACAGCCGATTCTCAAGCCACTTGATCACATCCCTCGAGACCGTTTCCTCATCGCTCGGCATATCGTTAGCAAAATGCCGAAACTTATTCGGATAAGGCAAATGCACGACATCCAGAGCCTGCCGCATAAACCCAAGCCGCTGTGCCTTCTTGCTCGACGTCAGGCTCAACGCCCCAAGCGTGCGCCCGTGAAACGAACCGAAGAACGAGATAAATTTCTGCCGCCGCGTGTGATACATCGCCAGCTTCAAAGCCGTCTCCACCGCCTCGGCACCGCTGTTCGCAAAATGCGTCTTCGTCGGTCCGTCGATCGGCACGATCTCATCCAACTTACGCCCAAGCTCCGGCATGTGCCGATAAAAATAATCCGTTCCGCAAAGGTGTATCAGCTCCGCCGCCTGCTCCGAGATCGCCTTCACAACCTCCGGATGGCAATGCCCGGTCGAACACACCGCCACGCCCGCGTTGCAATCCAAAAACACATTCCCGTCCGGATCCTCGATCCAAACCCCATACCCCTTCTCCGCCACCAGCTTATAATCCGGCCTCGGATAACTCGGCGTCACAAACTGCGCATCCGCCTCAATGACCTCCCGCGACTTCGGTCCCGGAAGCTCTGTCTTAATGACAGGTCTCTGCAATTCTGTTGTCGGTATCATTTTCTGTCTCCAGTGATTTTTGCGGCAACGCCGCGACACAGGCCAACGAATGGAAAGCTCCATTCGACATCGATCATGACAGAATAATTAATCGCCGCCGAAGAGCTCGGCACGCTGACTTTGGGGACGGAGGTTTTCGGCACACCGCGAAGTCATAATGGAATCACTCGGAATATATCAGAATCCGCTCCCAAATTCCAGATTCCCCCCAAAAGAACCCCCACTGCACGCCCCCCTAACTAACGCACTCAAATCTTTGCGTCTTAGCGACTTTGCGGGAGATCCTTCTTCCTCTCTAAGAACCTGCCCCCATACACCTTCCCCACGATTTTGCCGCCGTGATAAAATCTGCCTATGGAATCCGCAAAAGGTTTTGAGAATCGGCTGATCAACGAGACCAGCCCCTACCTTCTCCAACACGCGCACAACCCCGTCG
>JACDAK010000287.1 GCA_013695495.1 Blastocatellia bacterium
CACCCGCACAAGCGCCCCCCGGCAGCGTCGTATCACAAGCCGGCGAACAGGCTGCAAAACTCGTCGAACCACTCAAGCCCGTCAAAAAGCTCTTCGGCGGCGAAGGCCCGTTCTTCGGTATGGCCCGCAACTGGGAAGGAAACGCAACGGTCGGCTTTGCGTACAGCGGCGGCAATTCTCGCACCTCAACGATGACCACGGGCTTCCGCGGCGTCAAATCGGGCCACACGGATAAGCTAACCGTTTATGGGCGCAGCCTCTGGAACAGCAACCGGGCGACGGACACAGCCGTCACCACGCAAAACGCCGTCTGGGGCGGCCTCCGCTACGACCGCAACGTTAACGACCGCATGTTCGGCTTCGGCTCATACGACTTTGAACGCGACCGCCCGCGCAATCTTTATTTCCGTTCGGTGCTCGGCGGTGGCATCGGCCACCACACGGTCAAAACGGAACGCACCGAGCTTGAAGTAATAGTGGGCGGTGCATGGAATCGCACATGGCAGGCCGGCCCCAACACTGACACTCCCGAAGCCCTCTTCGGCAACACATTCCGTCACAAATTCAACGGGAGACTGCGGGTCCAGCAATCGTTCACCGTCTTTCAAAACATCACCGACAAAGACGAGTTCCGCTTTCTTTTCGACACGACGCTATCACTCGACGTCACGAAGCGTATCGGTATCCACTTCACCTTCGGCGACCGCTATAACAACGACCCGCAAGGCAACGCCCGCCGCAATGATTTCATTTTCACGACCGGCTTCCGCTGGGCGTTTGGGAAGAAGAACTGACCTGCGGACTCGCGATCACGCGTGATATAATCACGAACAAAGGAGAACGACCAATGCTAAAAGAGGGCGATAAGGCTCCCGATTTCAAGTCAAAAGATCAAAACGGCAACGCCGTCAAACTATCTGACCACAAAGGTGAACGTGTCGTCTTATACTTTTATCCTAAAGACGACACTCCCGGCTGCACAAAGCAGGCATGCTCGCTGCGCGACTCTTATGACGTCTTTACGGAGAAAGGCATAAAAGTCCTCGGTGTCTCGATAGACGATGAAAGGTCGCATCAAAAGTTCATCAGTAAATATGACCTACCGTTCGACCTCATCGCCGATACCGACAAGAGCATCGTCGAAAAGTACGGCGTATGGGGCGAGAAAAGCATGTACGGTAAAAAGTACATGGGCACCCACCGCAAGACATTTCTGATCGACGAGAAAGGCAAGATCGTAAAGATATTTGATAAGGTAAAGGTAGCCGAACACGCCGACGAGCTTTTAAATGCGTTCGGCGAGAAGTAAAATAGAGTTTATGAACAGAGCCATTATCATTTTATTAACCTTTGCGATGCTGATCGTGACAGGCTGCAACGACGCCGCGACGCCGATCAAGATCGAACGGGCACCTACACCTCAAGCGGCACAGGCCTCGCCCGCCCAAGCCGGACACGAGGGTCACGACCACGACGCGGCACCGCGCATCTCGCTGGCAGAAGCGAAGAAAGCGTTTGATGACGGCACTGCCGTATTCATCGATACCCACGTAAAAGCGGCGTACGATGCCGAACACATACGGGGTGCGATCAACATCTCCGTCCAGGACCTGCCTACCAAGGTGAGTACAATTCCAAAAGGCAAGAAGATAATTGCCTACTGTTCCTGAGCGGACGAACACACCAGTGCCAGTTTGGTATCTGAATTACAAAAACGTGGATTTGAAAATGCTTTTGCCCTAAAGGGCGGGACCAAGGTCTGGAGAGACGCGGGCTACCCGATGTCGAAAAACTAACCTCTCAAATATCGAGACAAAAAAGCCAAGCACGCCAACGGCATGCTTCGCTTTTTACAATTGCCGCAAACTACAGCCTGACGATCTTGGCCTTGCTGCCGTTTCTCACGTCCTCATTCAACGCATTACGCGTGTCGATGATGAGCGGTGCCAGTTCGCACACCTTCTTATAATCAATGTCCGAGTGCTCCGTGCATATCACCACGCAATCGGCACCGGTGATCAGGTCATCGGTCAGGTCCGTATTATGCAGGGCCTCACCGTCGCCGATCGTATATGCGTGATCAAAAGTAACCTCGGGCACGAACGGGTCATGATAGGTGATCTCCGCCCCACGCGACCGCAACAAGTCGATTATCGAAAGCGCCGGCGATTCGCGCATGTCATCAATATCCTTTTTATAAGCCACGCCGAGAATTAGGATCTTCGACCCATTAACCGCCTTCCGGGCATCGTTCAGCGCTGTCGAAACAAGTTTGACCACGTAAGCCGGCATACCGGAATTCACCTGCTCCGCAAGCGAAATGAACTGCGAGTCAAACCCGTGCTGCCGAGCCTTCCACGAAAGGTAATGCGGGTCAAGCGGGATACAGTGTCCCCCAATGCCCGGCCCGGGATAGAACGGCATAAATCCAAAAGGCTTCGTCGCCGCCGCCTTCACAACTTCCCACGTATCGATGCCGAGCGTATTGCAAAGCCGTGCCATCTCGTTCGCCATGCCGATATTTATCGCACGGAACGTATTCTCCCAAAGCTTGCAAGCCTCTGCGACGCGTGCCGATGAGACCGGATGCACTTCATCCACGATTTTTCCGTAAAGCATCGCAGCGACATCCGTCGAATCCTTCGTTACGCCGCCAACCACCTTCGGAATGTTGTGCGTCTGAAATTGCGGGTTACCCGGATCAACTCGTTCGGGCGAAAACGCGAGCAGAAAGTCTTCGTCAACCTTGAATCCTGCTTCCTCAAACATCGGCTGCAGGATCTCGTCGGTCGTCCCCGGGTAAGTGGTCGATTCCAGGATCACAAGCTGCCCCTTCCGCATGCGTTTCACTATCTCACCGCCCGCGGCAAGGATGAACGACATGTCCGGATCCTTCGTCTTGCGCAGCGGCGTCGGGACGCAAATGATGATCACATCGCACTCTGACAGCTGATCAAAATTGGTCGTCGCGGAGAGCTTTCCGCTGTCAACCGCCTCTTTCAACGCCTCGCTCTTTACGTCAACAATGTACGACACCCCGGCATTCACGTCGTCGATCTTTTTCTGATCGACCTCAAAGCCGATGCCTTCAAATCCTTTTTGAGCAAATTCGACGATCAGCGGCAGCCCAACATAGCCCAGCCCGACCACCCCAATCCGGGCGCTATTGTCCCCGATAATCTTTTCAAGATCTTGTCTAATCATTAGTTAAAAGCGCTCAACGGCGCACAGTTCCCCCTAGTTTCTTATTACGTATTATTCTAAGTTAGGGCACCCACAGAGCTTAGTCAAGAATTATCTCTGTTATGGTAAGATTCGAATGCCCATTCCTCTCGAGTTATGGAAACACCCATTGAATCGGAAAATCCAGTAGTAAAAGCAATTATTCAGGGCACTGCACCGCGCCCGGCTCAACTCGCCGCCGCCCGCGGGATTCTTCCCCTGCCGGCGATTGAGCTGCTCGAGGTGCTTGTAACCCTCGCCCGCTCATCGGACGAAGAAGCGGCCGGCCACGCCCGCGAGACCCTCGCCGCCAAGTCGTCAGACGAGCTTGCCGAAGCCGCGAGATCCGCCGAAATAGCAGTTTCGGTGCTGACCTATTTTGCTGAGACGCACGGCGCAGGAGTCAACGTCCATGAAGCGGTGATCCGCAATCCGCGAACTCCGGCTCCCGCGGTCGTCGGGATTGTAAAGAATGCCGCCAGTGTCGAACTTCTCGATACCGTTTCGCTCAACCAACAGCTCCTCATCCAAAATCCGGCTCTGATCGACGCCATCCTGAACAACCCCGCCCGATCAACCGAAGCGGAGCGGCGTGTTTCTGAAACTAAGAAGGAGTTCTTTGAGAAAGAACGCGGGCAGCAGCAGATCGCCGAAGAGCTCCGTGCCCGCGGCAATGAAGCCGCAGCCGAATTCTTCGAAGCCGCAGCATTTGACGGCGACGAGCTCGACATCGACGACGCGATCCTGCTCGCCGACATGATCGAGGTGCCGGACAGCGAGACCGACGATTCGTGGCTGGCGCTCGAATACATCGAAGAGCTCTACGAAGAGACGCCCGAACAGCGCCAGACGATCATCAACAGCATCATCGGCGAGTTCAATGCGGACGGCCAGGATCTGCCAAGCGAACGCATCTCTGTCATCAACCGCATTATGAAGATGGGTATGAAGGATCGCGTCAGGATGGCGATGATGGGTGACCGCGAAGCCCGCAACATCCTCATCCGCGACCCGAACCGTATAGTTGCTCAGGCCGTTATCAACAATCCGCGCATCACCGAGCAAGAGATGGAAAAGATCGCCGCCATGCGTTCGGTAACCGAAGATATTCTGCGGCAGATAGCCAACAACCGGCAGTGGTCTCGCAGCTACGCGATCGTTCACAAC
>JACDAK010000317.1 GCA_013695495.1 Blastocatellia bacterium
ACTTCAACCCGCTTACCATCGATCGCACTACGCGGGCCCCTGCCGCCCGGTCTCCATAACTTTATTTAGGTCTATTGCTGACCATCGTCACGCGGAGAGGAGACGCGGAGGCACGGTGCAGGCGGTCGAGCAGTTGATATAGGACCTTGCTTTCGATCTTGCCATCTAGTTCGACGACGACGTCGCGTTTGTTGATGTCGGCGCGTTTGCGGTCTGAGAAGATGGTGGCAAGGCGCTGCGAAAGAGCGTCGGCATCGTCGATGGTCCCGACGTCAACGCGGTTGAGCATAAGCTTGCCGGTCGGGTTTACGCTGACGATAAGCGCAAGCGGATCGGCGATCCCGCCTTCGGCACGTGTTTCACTGTCCAACTCGTGCCGTTCGACGAAAACGAAATCGGGGCCGTGTGCCTGCCCGCTGCACCCGGCTATCAAAGCAGCCAGCCCGATCACTAAGCAAGCCCGACAGACGCGGGCGACACATAAAAAGTAATTGTTGACGAGCATTTTGTGTTAGAATTTTGACCGATCACTCTGCAATACGGCTAATTTACCCTACGGGCAGATGAGCGTCCTTTGGAAATGATTAGAACCTGCTTAGAACTCCGTTAGACAAAGTTCTTCTGTATGGCTCCGGAAACCGAAAACATAATTTTTGGACGATTTGTCGTCGATCTTTACGAACGCAAGCTCTTTTCAGACGGTGTTGCCGTCCCGATCAGCCCAAAATCGTATGACCTTTTGCTCTACTTTGCCGAGAACAGCGGCGAGATACTAGAAAAAGCACGTCTGATGGATGCCGTCTGGCCCGACAGCTTTGTTGAGGAAGGCAATCTTTCATTCACCGTCGGTCAGCTAAGAAAGGCGCTCGGCGACAACATTCAATCACCCCTATATATCGAGACCATCCCGCGTCGCGGTTATCGTTTTATAGCGCCGGTTGAGCGGCAGAGCTCAGCCGGCCCGCAAACTGAGCCCACGGAACATTTGGAGCAGGCCCCCGCAATTGCACCCGCACCCGCAGGAAGGCGAACATTCGCGGTGGCGGGCGGCGCTATGCTCGTTATTGTCGTGATCGCATTGTTTACGAGCGGATGGCTTGCGTCGCTGTCGTGGCGTACCGAAGCGGACCAGCCTGCCAAGCTCGACTTTCTCGACCTCACGACCAACGGCAGTGCCTATCATGCCGAAATCTCGCCGGACGGGAAGAGCATTGTTTATGTGAGCGGAACCGGCAAATCCTATAGCTTGTGGCTGCGTCAACTTGAGACCGACAACCACGTCGAGATAATGCCCGCTGCCGGCCTGATCTTTGGCGGACTCCGGTTTTCGCCCGAGGGCGACTACCTTTATTACACATCCCTTCCGATTGGCCGCGACCAACAGTTTAACCTGTACCGCATGTCGATCTTCGGCGGAGTTCCGAAAGAGATCGCCCGAGAAGTTCAGGGCCGCGTGTCGATATCTAACGACGGCAGTCGGATCGCTTTTATCCGGTGCTACTACAAGGCTGACGACTTCTGCTCGTTATGGATCGCTAACCCTGACGGCGAAGCTCAAGAGCAGATAGCCTTGCGACCCGACCCTTATCGCATCGGGTCAATGGCGTTCGACCCCAACGGCTCGCGCGTGGTGTTTGCCGCCGGTCAATCTGAGAATGCGTCAAGAGAATTCGCACTTTATGAGGTTGACCTTGCGACCCGGAAAGAACGCGAACTTCCATCCGAAAAGTTCTTTAATATCCGTGACATCGAGTTCGTTCCCGAAACCGACGGCCTGCTCATCACCGCCGGCCGCAATGCATTGGACCACTCGCAGATCTGGTATGTTGACGAACCAACCGGCAAGACCACGCCGCTAACGAACGAATCGAGCACATATTCGACGATCAGCATTGACCGCAGCGGGGCTACGCTGGTTGCAACACGCGTCGTGGGTGATTTTAAGCTCAACGTGATGTCACCCGGCAGCCGCGATGCGACCGTGGTAGGGGCCGCACGCTCGGCGGCGTTTACAAGAGACGGCCGGATCGTGTTTACATCGATGGAGAGTGCGAACGGCGAGATATGGTCAATGAGCGCTGACGGAACCGAACTTCGGCAACTAACCAACCACCGGGCCGAGGATGCGCGCGCCATCGTATGGCCCGAGGGCGACCGCGTCCTCTTTATGTCTAACCGAACGGGCGAGGCTCACGTTTGGATGATGAACATGGACGGGACGGGGCTTGAGCAGATAACCCGCCAGCAAGGCGGATTCCCGCTTCGCGTTACGCCAGACGGCCGCTCTTTGTTCTATCATTCCGGCATCGGGCGAACGCTCCGCCGCGTCGATATGGCGACGGGCAAAGAATTTGACGTGATCGCAGAGCGGCACAATATGTTAGAGGTTTCGCACGACGGTTCGCTTGCCGCGCATCCGGAAAAGAACGCGGGAGCTGCAGCCGTCAACATCCGTTCCACCGAAACGGGCGCGTCGCTTACGTCCTTTCACCTACCGAACACTGCGGGCCGCTTGATCGATCTGAAATGGCACCCGGACGGTAAGCATATCGACATGTTGATCAGATACAGTGCGACGTCGCGTGCCGAGATCTGGCGAAAAGAGGTATTCGGCGGCGAGCCTAAACTCTTCCAAGAATTTGTCGAGGATCCCCGCGATCTGATCACCATAATAGTCCACACACCCGACGGCTCTTCCCTGGCCTTCATACGCGGCCGCTGGAAATCCGACGCCGTGGTAGCCATAGGCGTAGAGTTGAAGCAAGTACGCAGCAGGTAGTTGATCGAACAGCTTCGGGCTCTCAGTGTCGATCTAGGTGCGGGTGCGTCTTAAAAGGCCGACTATCACCGCGACAAGTTCCACTAACTCAAAGGGCTTGGCGACGTGTGTGTCAAACCCTGCTTCGATAGCGCTTAGCCGGTCGGTAACCCTGGCGTGGGCTGTTAGTGCGATGGCCGCAATGTTTGTCGAGGGTATTTCCGCCGCTCCCGCCCGTATCTTTCGAATGAGCGAATAGCCATCCTCCTCCGGCATCTCAATGTCACTGATCAGCAGATCGTGATCGTTGCCGGCCATCTTTGCCACGGCCTCGGCAGCACTCGCGGCGGTCCTAACGGTCGCACCGTAAAGCTCCAGCATCTCGCGCATCATCTCGCGGGCGTCACCTTCGTCATCTACCACTAATATATTGACCCCGGTAAGAGCCGTCTTTCCGCCCGGAGCTTCGAGGCGTGAGCTTTCTTGTTCTGCCCTCGGATGACGGCGGTCCCCGTCGGAAGTTAAGTTGATAAAAGGCTCAGAAGCGATGATCGACGGCAACATGATCGTGAATACCGCACCTTTTCCGGGGCCCTCACTTGCAACATGAGCGGTGCCGCCATGCAGCTCGACCAAATGTCTAACGATAGAGAGCCCAAGTCCCAGGCCGCCGTAATGGCGTGTCTTCGAGCCGTCGGCCTGTCGGAACCGATCGAAAACGAACGGGATAAAGTCCGGGTCGATACCGATTCCCGTATCACTGACGATCACTTCGACATGCGAATTCACCCTTTCAAGCCGAACCTGCACCCTGCCGCCCTTAGGCGTGAATTTGATCGCGTTGGCAAGCAGATTCCAGATCGCTTGCTGCAGGCGCTCCGCATCGCCCGAGACCATGCCGGCCAGGGGGTCGATCACGGTTTGAAGTCTAACGTTCTTGTTCTCTGCAGCCGGACGAAGTGAGTCAACTGCTGAAGCGACTACGGTAGAGATTTCTACAGGACGCACGTCAAGCCGAAGCTTTCCGGTCACGATCCGCGATACATCAAGCAGATCTTCGATAAGTTGATTCTGTGAACGCGCGGTTCGCTCAATGGTGGCCAGGGCCTTTTCCAATTTCTCCGGTTCGGGCTGCGAAGTTCTCAGCATTCGTGACCAACCCAGGATGACGTTGAGCGGTGTCCGCAGTTCGTGCGACACGGTCGCAAGGAACTCATCCTTGAGACGACTGGCCTCGGCGACTTCCAGATACAACCTCCGACTTTCCTCTTCGGCATTGCGGCGGTCGAATATCTCGCGATTCAGTTCATCGATCTTTCTTGTGAGCAAGCTGAACTGTTGATCAGCTTTCTCCTTGGCCCTTAGCCGTAGGAAGATCATCGCAGGCTGGGCGGTCGGATCGTTGTTCACGGCGGGCGGGATCACAGCCCCTTCACAACGAAACAGCAAACTCCCTTCGTCGCCCTCCGAAGGAATCTCGAGCGCACCCATGACCATCTGCCGGCTGCGGACGCAATTTTCCAGATATTGGCTGAGTTTGTCCGGACGTGTGAGAGAAAGGTCAAAAAGGCTTCGACCTACGACATTAGAGGCTGCCGATCCGATCGCTTTGCACAGCTGGGCGCTTGCGAACAACACCTGACCGTCACTGCTGACGACCATGGTGGGTTCGGGAAAGATCCTTGCTAATTCTGAAACGTCGCTGAGTTCCAGGCCTTAACTTCCCCCTTTTACATATTCGCGACCGATGGCCGCCTCTGATTCCTCTGTCGGGGCGAGGTGAACGGTCACCATGCATCGGCCATGACCTTCGGCGATCGTCTCGTCCAGAACAACCTTCGCGTACCCAAGGTTTTCTGCAGCAATCGAACCAAACACGTTCGATGTCATCATGCACATCGCCGGCCTTTCCAATACTTTCTCGGCAAAGGGGCAGACATTATTGTGAAGGACGATCTTGTTCTCGTTCTCCTCGAGTATCGAGAAATCACCTTTTATACGCCTTTTCAGGTCCACTAGCGCATCTGCCACTTGGCGCCGGTCCAGTGCGTCCGTTTGAAGTGCGTCCTTATAATAATGATTTATTTCGCGGCCTATATTTTGGCCGACAACGCTTACAAATCCCGACGCTTCCTCAAGCCCGACTATGTCTTGCAAGGTCCCCGAAAGCTCGCGAATCAGCGTTCGCAAAAACACATCGCGCTCCAGCGGCACGTCCAGATCATCAAAAACAGTCGACGACATCGTTCGTTCCATAATCTCCTCCCCTCTGCAAAATAAAGATTTAGTTTACGCTTCGTTGCACCGTATCGGCAAGACCCTCGCGTCAGTATTCAGTGGTCGGAAGTCACTAGTCGGTTTGTATTCTTTTGTGTGATTTCGTGGTTCCTGACTTGGCTCTATAATTAGCGGAGAAAACAGGAACCACAAAACAACACGAAGCCCCTCGGGTTCGCGGCGTGATAATATTTCTATGAGG